>JAGWUK010000535.1 GCA_028868455.1 Burkholderiales bacterium
GCGAGTACCAGTTGACCGGTATCGGTCAGGAGCAGACGGCGTCCTTCGCGCGTAAATAAAACCTCTCCCAGGCGCTCCTCAAGTTGACGAATCTGGGCCGATAGCGCGGACTGGGACGTATGCAGTTCCTGCGCGGCACGGGTCAGGTGGCCGACCTTGGCGACACGCCAGAAATAAAAAAGGTGGTGAAAGTTCAGTTGTTCTAGTTTCATCGTTCTGTTTTGCATATCGATAGGATCTGATAAATGTATTTTACAGAACAATTGGCAATCGGCATTATCGCGGCATCGTATCGCCAGGAGGATTTGCCATGAAGCACCTAGTTTTTGCAATCTTTGTGTTAGCGCCCGCCATGATGATGCTGGCGGGAATGCTGGCATCTCAGCTGCATGTGCTCACAATCGGACGACTCTGGCGTGTGTTCTTGCTGCTTTCGGGCATTGCTTCGGCGGCCGCTCTGTTGAATGTATGTGGGGAACAGCAATTTCCTGAATGGCGTCCGTGGCTGATGACCAGCGTATTTGGAAGCGTGGTGGCACTTCTGGTGCAATTGCTGGGGACGCTGATCGCTGCATTCTCATCGCGCTATCTTGATGGTGAACCGGGACAAAGGCGTTACGTGGCTGCACTTGCTGGCGTATTGGCCGCTGTGCACTTGCTGGTCATTGCGGATCATTGGGTGGTATTGATCGCTGCGTGGGCATTAGTTGGGGTAGCACTTCAGCACTTGCTGTGCTTTTACCCGGACCGTCCTTTTGCGATGCTTGCGGCGCACAAAAAACGTATTGCTGACCGGATCGCGGATGGGTTGTTGATCGGCGCTGCTGCGATGGCCTGGCGCGAAACAGGCAGTGGTTCATTGTCCGGTCTCTGGTCGTATCTTGGCACGGAGGGCATGTCCACCACTTTGCAGCTTAGTGCTGTGTGTCTGGTGTTGGCCGTTATTCTGCGTACGGCGTTGTTACCGGTACATGGCTGGCTGATTCAGGTCATGGAAGCGCCAACTCCTGTTTCTGCGCTGTTGCATGCTGGCGTGGTAAATCTCGGCGGCTATGTGCTGATTCGCTTTGCGCCATTGCTGGAGCAGGCGATGCCGGCACGCTCGCTGCTGCTTATTTTCGGCCTTGGTTCGGCCGTGCTTGCGGGCCTGGTCATGTTGACACGTATCAGCATCAAAGTACGGCTGGCCTGGTCGACGGCGGCACAAATGGGATTCATGGTGCTTGAATGTGGCCTCGGTCTTTACACGCTTGCTGCGCTGCATCTGATCGGACATTCTCTCTATAAAGCGCATGCATTTCTGTCGGCATCAATGATTGTCCGGCAGACGCGTCTGCAAACCATGCGTGGCCGGCTGTTGCCAACAACGGTCAGTCTTTTGCTTGCGCCTGTTGTCGCGATACCGACTGTGTTGCTGATCCAGAGAGGGATCGGTCATGCGGCATGGCCCTGGTGGTGGAGTGTCATTCTGGGGTTGGCGTGGGCACCCTTGCTCTGGCTGCCTTCGCAGCGAAGCAGTATCCGGGCGAATGGTTTGCAAATGCTGTCAGGTTTCTTGATGCTGGCTTGTCTTACGTGTGCAGCTTTACTGGCGCATGCACTGCCTTTGGGGATTTGCGATGCACCCAATCATGTGTTTGGCGTGGTCGCCCTGATCGGGATGGCGATGCTGTATCTCTGCCTCGTGTGCATACAGCGACAAACGCAGGTGTCAGGTGTGTGGCGGCGTTGGAGTTATGCCGGCTTTTATCTGGACGAAATCTACACGCGGATCGCCTTGCAAATCTGGCCTGCGCGTTGGACGCCCGATGCCGCAAAAACCAGCCATCATCGTATGCCAGCGCTCGTGCATCGCGATGCCTTGTAATACACAAGCAGCAAGGAAAACATCAAGATGAAAACGTTAAGCACACCTTCAGAGCTGCAGTCGAGCATGATGCGCCAGATAGAAGATGCCTGTGACAAGGCATGCCAGGCGATTGCACCTGCGTGGCCTTTGGATAAATCCATTGCCGTTAATCCTCATTGGTCACGTATTGGCATGCCAGTACGGCAAGTGGCGGCCAGAATGGCGGTGCTGGGGGGTATTCAGGCGTTCCCGACAAGGGACTACCAGCAGCGAGCCTGGGACGATGGCCGGATAAGCCTGACAGACCTCGAACTGGCACTGAACAATGTGTCTGTCGCCCAATCCACAGGGTTGACGAGTGGCATGTGTCTGGCTGCACTGAAACGCGCTTGTCCGGTAGCGCAATTGCCCCTGCTGATTGATGTGCTCGACAATGATCCGCAGCGACACGCGCGCTTGTCGTGGCGACAGGCAATTACACATCAAGTCAGTCAGACCTGTGCTGCTTACTTTGACGAGTATCAGGCCGATTGGCAACCTGAGCGGTCACAAGGCTTGTATGCATTCTGGCGCGATACGCTGCAACATGATCACGGTATCGGCATGCTCATGGGAGTGCCAGAATTGGGACGCACTGTCGGCGCGCTGCCAGACACGCGGACGGAGGTGGAGCGCTGGGCATTGCAGCGCCTGGGATTGCCGCAGGCCGTGTGGGCTGATTATCTCGAAGCAGTGCTGTTATCCGTGAACGGATGGGCCTCATGGTGTGCATATCTTGGCTGGCAGGCGCGCCAGCATGCGCGCGAGGATATCCATCTACGGGAACTGCTGGCGATTCGCTTGGCCTGGGGCGTCATTCTGCTGGAATGCAAGGATGATGCGGCCACCAGCCAGGCGTTCACGGCGTTGCAGAAGGAATGGCGTCAGGCTGCAAGCTTGTTGACTCAGGCAGCGCAATCCTTGCTGATTGACGAGGTCTGGCAGCTTGCCTTGGAGGTCGGCTATCAGCGGACATTGGCGCAACAACTTCTGCTGGTCGATCATGAAGCCGATGCACCAGAGGCGATCGAAGTGCAGGCGGCTTTTTGTATAGATGTCCGCAG
>JAGWUK010000536.1 GCA_028868455.1 Burkholderiales bacterium
TGATTCGCGCGCTTTTAAGGCCGTGATCTTATCCTGATCAAACATCTCGCGCAATTTCACCATTCTTTTTCTGTTCTTGTTCATATGCAAAATACCCTGTTATTAGTTGACGGCTCCAGTTATCTGTATCGAGCCTTCCATGCCATGCCCGATCTGCGTAACCCGCAGGGGGAGCCGACCGGCGCCATCTACGGCATGATCAATATGCTGCGCCGCTTGCGCAGCGATTATCCGGCAGCATACATGGCCTGTGTATTTGATGCAAAAGGCAAAACTTTCCGCGACGATCTGTACCCGGAATACAAGGCTCAGCGCGCACCGATGCCAGACGATTTACGCCTGCAAATCGAACCGATACACGAAGCCGTCGCAGCGATGGGCTGGCCTATCCTGATGGTTGAAGGTGTCGAAGCCGACGACGTGATCGGCACGCTGGCTGTAGCTGCGACCAAACTCGGTTTCAATACCGTGGTTTCAACGGGCGATAAAGACCTCGCCCAGCTCGTCAATAAAAATGTCACGCTGATCAATACCATGAGCAACGAAACCATGGATGAGCCCGGCGTACTGGCAAAGTTCGGCGTACCACCAAATCGCATCGTCGACTATCTGACATTAATCGGCGACACGGTTGATAACGTGCCGGGTGTGACGAAATGCGGTCCCAAAACCGCCGTCAAATGGTTGACCGAGTTCGATAGTCTCGATGGCGTCATCGCCAATGCCGACAAGATCAAGGGCGTAGTCGGTGAGAATCTGCGCGCCGCACTGGATTGGCTGCCGCAAGGTCGCGTGCTGATTACCGTCAAAACCGATTGCGACCTCAGCGGGCATTACGAATCGATTACCGACAGTCTGGTTGCCAAGCCAGAAAGCAAGGAAGCCCTGCTCGCCTTTTTTACGCGCTACGGTTTCAAAACCTGGTTACGCGAATTATCGGGCGATGCGACCGCTGGCGCGACACCGCTGAAATCCGCAGCAAGCAACGCCGCGGCAAACAACGCACATTCCCCGGCGCAGGCTGGCTTATTCAACGACGAGGCTCCATCCGCCGCAACGATAAAAAACTATGAAACCGTCCTGACCGAAACCGCGCTGGATGCATGGATAGCGCGCATTCACTCAGCACAATTAACTTCTGTTGATACCGAAACCACTTCGTTAGAACCAATGACAGCGCAACTGGTCGGCATCTCACTGTGCTGCGAAGTCGGGCACGCGTGCTACATCCCGGTCGCCCATCGGTACGGCGACGCGCCTGTGCAGTTGTCGCGCGAATTCGTACTCGCCAAATTGAAGAACTGGCTGGAAGACGACAGCAAAGCCAAGGTCGGACAAAATCTCAAATACGACAGTCATATTTTTGCCAACCACGGTGTCTCGCTGCGCGGGATCGTGCATGACACGCTGCTCGAATCGTATGTATTCGAATCGCATAAATCACACGACATGGACAGCCTAGCGCTACGTCATCTCGGCAAAAAAACCATCAGCTTTGAAGAAGTCTGCGGCAAAGGTGCGTCGCAAATCGGTTTCGATCAGGTCGACATAGAACGCGCCACCGACTACGCGGCAGAAGACGCCGACATCACCCTGCAATTGCATCTGGCGATGTGGCCGGAGATAGAACCAGATCCGAAATTGCTGCGCGTGTATCACGACATCGAATTACCGACCTCGGTCGTATTGCAAAAAATTGAGCGCAACGGCGTGTTAATCGACAAAGATTTGCTGGCGACTCAATCGCATGAAATTGGCCAGCGTTTGCTGGAGCTGGAACAAAAAGCCTATGAACTTGCCGAGCAGCCTTTTAATCTGAATTCGCCGAAGCAATTAGGCGAAATATTTTTCGGAAAACTTGGCCTGCCAATTGTCAAAAAAACGCCTTCCGGCGCGCCGTCTACTGACGAAGAAGTGCTGCAAAAACTCGCCGAAGATTATCCGTTGCCGAAAGTGTTGCTCGAATACCGCGGCCTGGCCAAACTCAAATCAACCTACACCGACAAGCTGCCGAAAATGGTCAATGCCGACACCGGTCGCGTGCATACCAATTATGCGCAAGCTGTTGCCGTCACTGGCCGACTCGCGTCGAACGATCCGAATCTGCAAAACATTCCGGTACGCACCGCTGAAGGCCGCCGCATCCGCGAAGCCTTTGTCGCGGCACCCGGCAATGTGATTATCTCGGCCGATTATTCGCAAATCGAATTGCGCATCATGGCGCACATTTCCGGCGACGAAAGTTTGCTGAAGGCCTTCGCGCAAGGCGAAGACATTCACCGCGCCACCGCCGCAGAAATTTTCGGCGTGGCCCTGGACGAAGTCAGCAGCGAACAACGCCGCTACGCCAAAGTGATCAACTTCGGCCTGATCTACGGCATGAGCGCATTTGGACTTGCCGGCAACCTCGGCATAGAACGTGCCGCTGCGCAAAGCTATATCGACAAATACTTTCAGCGGTATCCAGGCGTCGCTCAATACATGGCAGACACCCGCACCAAGGCAAAAGCACATGGCTATGTCGAAACCGTGTTCGGACGCCGCCTGTGGCTGGCAGAAATCAATAGCCCGAACGGCCCGCGCCGCCAGGGTGCCGAACGCGCAGCGATCAATGCACCGATGCAAGGCACCGCCGCCGACCTGATCAAACTGGCGATGATCGCCGTGCAGAACTGGTTAGAGACGGACAAATTGCAATCGAAAATGATCATGCAGGTACACGATGAATTGGTACTCGAAGTACCACAGGCCGAACTGGAACTCGTCAAACGCAAGCTGCCGGAACTGATGGCGAACGTGGCACAACTGAACGTGCCTTTGCTGGCAGAAGTCGGCGTGGGAGCGAATTGGGAAGAGGCGCATTGAGAACATAAGCTACTGTACAGACAACTTCCTCAAGTGCAAAGGTGCATGGCTGGCCTTTGCACTGCATGTGCTGGACTAGTGACGTA
>JAGWUK010000019.1 GCA_028868455.1 Burkholderiales bacterium
TCCCGGCAAGGCGCAGTGAAAAAACGGACGATCAGGTGATTGGCCAATTGACCATCGCCGGGACGCTGGTGCGTCTACCCTGTCTCAGTATAGCCATTGTGCCGGCGATGGAAAGCTTGATGATTCTGGATCGACGAATTTATGCATCCAGATCGAGTTTCCATGACTGTTTGACCAGATTAAAACTGGCCGCAATGATGGCTTCGTTTTTTCTTTTTTCTTGCGCGATAAAACTCAGTTCCGTCGCGATACTGACCGCATCGGCGACCACCAGCCCGTGGGCATGGGCTTCGCGGATGGCGATGGAGTCGCGGATCAGGCTCAGGCCGACGCCGGATTTCACCAGATCCAGCATGGATGGCTCCTGATCGACCAGCGCGACCTTGTTTGGCGTGAGTTGACGTTCGGCAAAAATTTTACTCAGCAGGCGATTGTGCGCGGATTCTGGCGGTGTCCAAATCCACGGCAGTTTGGCCAGCGCGGTCCAGTCCTGGCCGAGCACGCGATTTTTCCATCCGCCCGGTGCGACGACGCGATAGGTAAAGCTGGTCAGTACCAAAGTGTGACAAGGCGTTTTGCCGTCGTCGGGCGGGTTGCCCAGATAAAAGCCGACATCCAGCGTCCCGGCGCGGATTTGTTGCAGTACCGAGCCGGACATGCCTTGTTGCAGGCGCGTGGAAAGCTGTGGATAAGTTTCGACCAGACGTTTCAGGAAGGCACCGAGACGTGTGAATTCGGGGTCAAGGATGGTGCCGATTGCCAGTTCGCCGGACAGGGTCGAATGCAAGGCGTCGGACGCCTGGCGGAATTCA
Organism: Burkholderiales bacterium; assembly: GCA_028868455.1. GTDB lineage: Bacteria > Pseudomonadota > Gammaproteobacteria > Burkholderiales > Burkholderiaceae_D > Undibacterium. The sequence continues at coordinate 813 of JAGWUK010000019.1, forward strand.
CCAAGGCTGCCGAGGACTTTTTCGGCATACGGCAACAGTTTGGCGCCGTCATTGGTCAGGCTCATGCCGCTGGCGTTGCGGCTGAACAACTGTAATTGCAGGCTTTCTTGCAGGGCCTTGATTTGCAGACTGACGGCGGGTTGCGTGACATGCAGGAGCGCCGCCGCGCGGGTCAGGTTGCCTTCTCTGGCGACGGTCACGAAGGCGCGAAGTTGAGTGAAGTCCATTATTAGCGTTCCTTATATTGCTATTGATAATAACTCATTGGATTTCAACGCTGGGCTGATTTAGTCTGCTAGTCAGTGTACGGCGACGACCACGTGACGCTGGCATCCCGGTTTCAGGACGATCACAAAATGCCTCCGGCAGGACATGGCGGCCAGGGCAGATTACATCGCCCGGCCGGTAGCCATGCAGCGTCGGCGCGGTTTTGCGTCAGTCCTTTGCAAGTCCTATTTTTATTCTAAGGTTTTCTTATGACATCTCCTGCCCTGATCTCCCATTATCTGCATGGCCAAGTGCTTGACGTTGCGCCTTTGCGGCAGCAAGACGTATTTAATCCCGCCACTGGTGAAGTCATTGCCCGCGTGGCGCTGGCCGGCATGGATGAGGTCAATGCGGTCGTCGCAGCGGCCAAGGCGGCTGCACCGGACTGGGCGGAAACGGCACCCTTGAAGCGCGCACGGGTGATGTTCAGGTTCAAGGAATTGTTGGGCCAGCATCATCGCGAATTGGCGACCCTGATCACGCGTGAGCATGGCAAGGTCTTGTCGGATGCGATGGGCGAAGTCACGCGCGGCATAGAAATCGTTGAATTCGCTTGCGGTATGCCACAGCTGTTGAAGTCGCAGTTTTCCGACAATATCGGCGGCGGTATTGATAATTACAATCTGCGTCAGCCGCTCGGTGTAACGGCCGGTATTACGCCGTTTAATTTTCCTTTCATGGTGCCGATGTGGATGGCGCCGCTGGCGATTGCGACTGGCAATACCTTTATTCTGAAACCCTCGGAACGTGATCCTTCGTGCTCTTTGCTGATCGCTGATTTGCTGAAGCAGGCGGGTTTGCCGGATGGCGTGTTCAATGTATTGCAGGGCGATAAAGTGGCGGTGGACGGCTTGTTGCGGCATCCCGATGTGGCGGCGATTTCGTTTGTCGGCTCGACCCCGATTGCTGAATACATTTACAGCGAAGGCACGCGCATGGGCAAGCGTGTGCAGGCTCTGGGCGGTGCGAAAAACCATCTGGTGGTGATGCCGGATGCGAATCTGGATCAGGCCGTGGATGCCTTGATGGGCGCGGCTTACGGCTCGGCTGGCGAGCGCTGCATGGCGATTTCGGTGGCGGTCGCCGTCGGCGATGTGGCCGATCAACTGGTCGACAGGCTGGTCCCGCGCGTGCAGGCTTTGAAAGTCAAAAACGGCATGGAAGCCGATGCCGAAATGGGGCCGGTCGTCACGGCTGTGCACAAGGCAAAAATCGAAGCCTATATCGCTGACGGCATTGCCGAAGGGGCGCAATTGCTGGTCGATGGACGCGGCTTGCAGGTGGCCGGACATGCGGGCGGATTTTTCCTTGGCGGCACGCTGTTCGATCATGTGAAGGAAGGCATGAAGATCCATCGCGAAGAAATTTTCGGACCGGTGTTATGCATCGTCCGCGTACCGGATTTTGCTTCCGCCGTGGAGCTGATTAATCGCCATGAATTCGGCAACGGCGTGGCGCTGTTTACTGCGGATGGGAATACGGCACGTGAATTTTCACGCCGGATTCAGGTCGGTATGGTCGGCATCAATGTGCCGATTCCTGTGCCGATGGCCTGGCATTCTTTCGGCGGCTGGAAACGTTCGCTGTTCGGCGATCAGCATGCTTACGGCGAAGAGGGCATACGTTTTTATACGCGCTACAAATCCATCATGCAGCGCTGGCCGGAGAGCATAGGCAAAGGGGCCGAGTTCACTATGCCGGTCGCAAAATAGGGCAAAAATGCGGTGCGCATGCCCGTGTTTGTGCAGATAAAACCCGTCACGGACAGGTTTCAAGTTACATTGTCGTTGTATTGAAATGCATACAAAGTGTGTTCAATCACGAACAGGACTGAAGCAGAACTGCCCGGGCGGCGCTATGGTTTCGCGCCGTACGAAGACGGGTTTTTGCTTGTTCATGTTAAATAGTGGGGGAGTATAGGTATTCATGCCGCTAATCCGCACGTAAATAAAGCGAAATCAGCGTTTATGTATTGATACTCTACCTGAGTATGTAAAATATATTGCTGGAGAACCCATGTTGGCGTTGTACGAACTTTGCACTTATCCGATTATTCAGGCGCCGATGGCGGGCGGCGCCACGACTGCCGAACTGGTCGCGGCCGTGTCCAATGCCGGCGGCCTGGGCTCGCTGGCCGCGCCTTTGCTGACGCCGCTGGCGATCATTGAGCAGGCGGAGCACATCCGCCGTTTGAGCGATAAACCCTTTTCCATTAATTTGTTTGTGCAAACCCGGCCGCACGTCGATTTTGCAACGCTGGAAGCGGCCAAGCTCTTGCTGCAACCGGTCTTGTCCGAGCTGGGCTGGGACAGTTTGCCAACGCCGACACGCTGGAGCGAAGATTTTGAAGCGCAACTGGATGCACTGATTACGGCGCGTCCGGCCGTCGCCAGTTTCACGTTTGACGTTTTGCATGGCAGCCAGATGCAGCGGCTGCACGATGCCGGCATTCTGGTGATCGGTTCTGCCACCAATTTGCAGGAAGCCATCGTCTGGCAAGCGCTGGGGGCGGATGCCGTTTGTCTGCAAGGCGTGGAAGCTGGCGGCCATCGCGGCACTTTTATCGGCGCCCAGCAGGATTCCACACTCAGCACGCTGGCTTTGTTGCAGCAATGTGTGCCACACATGCAGGTGCCATTGATTGCGGCTGGCGGCATCATGGACGGGCGCGATATCGCCGCCATGCTGGCCGCCGGTGCGCGCTGGGTGCAGATGGGAACCGCCTTCCTGAGCTGTAAAGAATCCGGCATCCATCCTGTGTATAAACAGCGCCTGCTGGACGCCAGCAGCGGCACCACCCGGCAGACGCGGGCATTTTCCGGGCGCTATGCACGCGGGCTGGATAATCGCTTCATGCAACTGATGGCGCCAGTCGCCGACCGTGTGCCTGCCTATCCTGTGCAAAATGCGCTGACTGGCAGCATACGCAGCCATGCCGCAAAAGAAAACAATCCCGAACTGATGTCGTTGTGGGCCGGGCAGGGCGTGGCACGTTGTCGCGACCTTGGCGCTGCCGAACTGGTGGCCGCGCTGGTCGCTGAATGGCAAGCCTGTCAATAAGTTGGCGACAAACTGGTGGCGGCCATCACGGTGCGTCGCCAGCGTGAAGCCTGAAAGCTGAAAAATAAGGAAAACCGCATGGAAGCAGCAGGACAATTTGATTACATCATCATCGGCGCCGGCACGGCTGGCTGCCTGCTGGCGAACCGTTTGACGCAGGATCCGGACAAGCATGTCTTGCTGCTCGAAGCCGGTGGAAAGGATGATTACGTGTGGATCCATATTCCGGTCGGCTATCTGTATTGCATCAATAATCCACGCACCGACTGGATGTTCCGCACCGAGGCCGAGCCGGGCTTAAACGGCCGCAGCCTGATCTATCCGCGCGGCAAGGTATTGGGCGGCTGCTCGTCCATCAACGGCATGATTTATATGCGCGGTCAGGAGCGTGACTACAACGAATGGGCGGCGCTGACAGGCGACGACAGCTGGCGCTGGGAACAGGTTTTGCCGCTGTTTAAAAAATGCGAAGACCATCACGGCGGCAAGTCAGAATTCCACGGCGCCGGCGGCGAATGGCGCGTCGAAAAACAGCGCCTGTCGTGGGAAATCCTGGACGCGTTCCGCGACGCAGCTGCGCAAGTCGGGATTCCAAATACGGATGACTTTAATCGCGGCAACAACGAAGGTTGCGGCTATTTCGATGTGAATCAAAAACGCGGCGTGCGCTGGAATGCTTCCAAAGCCTTTCTGAAGCCAGCGGCCGGACGGCCAAATCTGACCATCATGACCGGCTGTCAGGTACAGCGCCTGCGCATCGCCAGCGATGAAAACGGCAAGCGTTGCAGCGGCGTCGAATTCATCGGCGGCGGACGCGCCTGGTTCGCCGAATCCATGCAGGAAACCATTCTTGCTGCGGGTGCCATCGGCTCACCGGCCATCCTGCAACAATCCGGTATTGGTGATCCCGTGCATCTGCATCAGGTAGGCGTACACAGCGTGCACGATTTGCCCGGCGTCGGCGACAACCTGCAAGACCATTTGCAAATCCGTTCTGCATTTAAAATCAGCGGCGCACCGACCTTAAACAAGATGGCGAATAATTTGCTCGGCAAGGCGCGTATCGGGCTGGAGTACGCTTTGTTCCAGAGCGGCCCGATGTCCATGGCGCCATCGCAACTCGGGGCTTTTACCAAGTCCGATGCGTCGCAGGAAACGCCGAACCTTGAATACCACGTACAACCTTTGTCGCTGGAAAAATTCGGCGATCCTTTGCACGATTTTCCGGCGTTCACCGCCAGCGTCTGTAATTTACGTCCGACCTCGCGCGGTCATGTGCGCATCGCCAGCAACGACCCGCTGGCCGCGCCCAGGATCGTGCCAAATTATCTGAGCACGCCGGAAGACCGCAAGATTGCTGCCGATTCGCTGACCTTGACACGCAAAATTGTGGCCGCTCCGGCGCTGCAAAAATACGCGCCGGAAGAAATGAAACCGGGCGCACAGTTCCGTACCGAAGAAGAACTGGCGCGTGCGGCAGGCGACATCGGGACGACGATTTTCCATCCGGTCGGAACCTGCAAAATGGGGCGTAACGATGATACCAGTGCCGTCGTTGACAGCGATTTGCGCGTGTTCGGCATCGCTGGTTTGCGTGTGGCGGATGCGTCCGTGATGCCGACGATTACGTCCGGCAACACCAATTCGCCGACATTGATGATTGCAGAAAAAGCAGCACGGAGTATATTAAAGACTAACGCAAAACTACCGCAGCAGCGTTACAGCTCCTAGTCGTACAGGGTTGTACTGCCTTCGTCGCGCCGCTGGAACGATTGTGCGTCAGTCCTGAGATTCAAGACGCAGGCAAAACCGGCTTGGTGCGTCATCAGCAAATGTTTAAACGCAGGACAAAGATGGGACATTGTGGTTACTACGTACAGTAGTTATACCGTATTGTTGAATTCTTCAACTGCTGGATACTATAAAAAGGGACTGACGCAAGATTGTTCCGGCAAAGCATGAGGCCGCCGCAGCAGTTTTGCACAATCCTAAAAAATAAAAATGCTCCCCACACGATGGAGGGGCTTGTCATGTTTTTTCACTGGACAACATAGTCCGTAAGCAAGACAACAAGGAGATCAGATGACCGACGTCATCCTGGAGACAAAGCGCTTGACCAAAGAGTTCAAGGGCTTCACTGCGGTGAGCGAAGTAAATTTGCAGATACAGCGCGGCCACATTCACGCGCTGATCGGCCCCAATGGCGCCGGTAAAACCACCTGTTTTAATTTGCTGACCAAATTCCTGATTCCCACTTCGGGAAAAATTCTGTTCAATGGCCGCGATATCACCGGCGCTAAACCGGCCCAGATTGCGCGTCAGGGCATCATTCGCTCATTTCAGATTTCTGCCGTGTTTCCGCATCTGAGCGTGCTGGAAAACGTCCGCATCGGCTTGCAGAGAAAACTCGGCACCTCGTTTCATTTCTGGAAAAGCGAAGCCAGTCTCAGCAAGCTGAACGACAAGGCAATGGACTTACTCGCGCAGGTTGACCTCAGCGAATTTGCCGATACGCTGACCGTGGATTTACCTTATGGACGCAAGCGTGCACTGGAAATCGCCACGACGCTGGCGATGGAACCCGAGATGATGTTGCTCGATGAACCGACGCAAGGCATGGGGCACGAAGATGTGCACCGCGTCACCGAGTTGATCAAAAAAGTTTCGGCAGGTCGCACGATCCTGATGGTGGAACACAATATGAACGTGGTCTCCGGCATCTGCGACAAGATCAGCGTTTTGCAACGCGGCGCCATGCTGGCCGAAGGCAGCTATGCCGACGTATCGAACGACCCGCGCGTGATGGAAGCCTATATGGGTAGCGCCAGCGCTGAACTGGAAGGAGCCCATGCATGAGTAGTCCACATCAGCCTGCGCTGGAAATCAGCCACCTGCAAGCCTGGTATGGCGAATCGCATATTCTGCATGATGTGAATCTGGTCGTGAATCAGGGCGAAGTCGTCACCCTGCTTGGGCGCAATGGCGCCGGGCGTACCACGACCATGCGCGCCATCATGGGGCTCACCGGCGCACGTAAAGGCTCGATCAAGATCAACGGCGTTGAAGCGATCCATTTACCGACTTACAAAGTCGCGCATCTTGGCGTCGGCTATTGCCCGGAAGAGCGGGGGATATTTTCGTCTTTATCCACAGAAGAAAATCTGCTGCTGCCGCCGCTGGTTTCACGTGAAACCCAGGGCATGTCCTTGGACGAAATTTACGAGATGTTTCCTAATCTGGCCGAACGCAAGAACAGCCAGGGCACACGCTTGTCCGGTGGCGAACAGCAGATGCTGGCGGTAGCCCGTATTTTGCGTACCGGCGCGCGTTTGCTGTTGCTTGATGAAATTTCCGAAGGGCTGGCGCCGGTGATTGTGCAGGCGCTGGCACGCATGATTACGACCCTGAAAGCCAAGGGTTACACCATCGTGATGGTGGAACAGAATTTCCGCTTTGCTGCTCCGCTGGCGGACAGGTTTTATGTGATGGAGCATGGACAGATTGTCGAAACTTTTGAAGCAGTCGCTTTGCAAGACAAGATGCCCGTATTGAATGAACTGTTAGGTGTGTGAAATGCCTGCGTAGCCATTCTGGTTGGGTAGGGTTGTGTAAAAAGAAAACGATTGGAGAAGACGTATGAAAACAAAGTTCAAAGTCGCAAGTCTGGCTGTTTCTGCTGCCCTGTTCGCGATGACCGGTGCCGCCCATGCACAAGTTTCCGGCGATACGGTCAAAATCGGTTTCATCACCGATATGTCAGGCTTGTATTCCGACATTGACGGTCCCGGCGGCGTAGAAGCGATCAAGATGGCGATTGCGGATTTCGGCGGCAAAGTACTGGGCAAAAAAATTGAACTGGTCACAGCGGATCATCAGAACAAAGCCGACATCGCTGCTGGTCGCGCCCGTGAATGGTTTGACCGCGATGGCGTCGACATGCTGATCGGCGGCACCAACTCCGGCACCAATCTGGCCATGTCGAAAATCGCACTGGAAAAGAAAAAACCTTTCCTGTCGATCGGCGCTGGTTCCGCACGTCTGACCAATGAAGAATGCACACCTTACACCGTACACTATGCTTACGACACCGTGGCGCTGGCCAAAGGTACGGGTTCTGCGGTCGTGAAGCAGGGTGGCAAAAGCTGGTATTTCCTGACGGCTGATTATGCTTTCGGTGCATCGCTGGAAGGCGATACGGCGGCAGTGGTGAAAGCGGCTGGCGGTACCGTGGTGGGTTCGGTCAAACATCCTTTGTCGGCGTCGGATTTCTCTTCTTTCCTGTTGCAGGCACAAGCATCGAAAGCGCAGATTCTGGGTCTGGCCAATGCGGGTGGCGATACCGTCAATGCGATTAAAGCGGCGAATGAATTCGGTGTGACCAAGACCATGAAACTGGCTGGTTTGCTGATGTTCATCAACGACATCCACTCACTGGGTCTGAACCTGACGCATGGCATGTATCTGACCGATAGCTGGTACTGGAACCAGAACGAGGAAGCACGCAAATGGTCGCGCCGCTATTTCGACAAAATGAAAAAAATGCCGTCCAGCCTGCAGGCAGCCGATTATTCGGCAGCACTGCAATATCTGAATGCCGTCAAAGCTGCGGGTAGTGATGACACCGACAAAGTCATGGCGAAACTCAGAAGCATGAAGATGAACGATATGTACGCCAAGAACGGTTATATCCGCGGCGACGGCAGCATGATCCACGACATGTATCTGATGCAGGTAAAAACCCAGGCGGAATCCAAAGAACCTTGGGATTACTACAAAGTGGCTCAGACTATCCCGGGCGAGCAGGCATTTACGTCCAAAGCCGATTCAAAATGCGCATTGTGGAAGTAAGCTAGTCATGGTCTGCCCTTCCTGTTTTGGGAGGGCAGAGCATTTGGCGGTAGTTGCTGCGGACGTGTGGCAGGCTAACGTTGTGGCGATCAGTTGCGACGAGATGCAAGGCACGTCTTTTTCCTGACATCCACCCGCTGTGCGCGGGTGCTATTTTCTGAAGAGTGCCATGGAAATATTTGGTATTCCGCTACAAGCCTTGCTGGGTCAGCTATTGCTGGGTCTGGTCAACGGTTCGTTTTACGCGATGCTGTCTTTGGGGCTGGCCGTGATTTTCGGTCTGCTGAACGTGATTAATTTTGCCCACGGCGCGCTGTATATGATGGGCGCTTTCCTGGCCTGGATGGGCATGGAATATTTCGGTATCAATTACTGGGTAATGCTGATCGCCGCACCACTGCTGGTCGGCGTGTTCGGGATCATCATCGAAAAGACCATGCTGCGCTGGCTGTACCAGCTTGATCATCTGTATGGCCTGTTGCTGACGTTTGGTATCACCTTGTTGATGGAAGGTGTCTTCCGCTCGGTGTACGGCGTCTCCGGCCAGCCGTATTCGGTTCCCGATGCATTGATGGGCGCAACCAATCTCGGCTTTATGTTTTTGCCGAACTACCGTGCCTGGGTTGTCGTCGCCTCTTTGCTGGTGTGTTTTTCTACCTGGTTTGTCATCGAAAAAACCAAGCTGGGCGCCTATCTGCGGGCCGGAACTGAGAACCCCAAGCTGGTTGAAGCCTTCGGTATTAATGTACCGCTGATGGTGACGATGACCTATGGATTCGGTGTTGCACTGGCTGCGTTTGCCGGTGTTCTGGCGGCACCGGTGATTCAGGTTTCTCCGCTGATGGGATCAAATTTGATTATCACTGTCTTTGCGGTGGTGGTCATCGGTGGCATGGGGTCGATACTTGGCTCCATCCTGACCGGTCTGGCATTGGGTGTGATCGAAGGGTTGACGCGGGTGTTTTATCCGGAGTTGTCGGCGACCGTGGTGTTCATTGTGATGGCGATCGTGCTGATGATCCGCCCTGCAGGCCTGTTCGGTAAAGAAAAATAACGGAGCGTCGGTATGAATAAAAAAATCGGATACGGTATTGCCCTGGTCGCCTTGCTGGCTGCGCCAGCCGTCATTTATCCCGTGTTTTTGATGAAGCTGTTGTGCTTCGCCTTGTTTGCCTGCGCTTTTAACTTGCTGATCGGATATACCGGCTTGCTGTCTTTCGGTCATGCGGCATTTTTCGGCGGCGCCGGTTACATCGCTGGCTGGGCGATACGCGATGCTGGCTGGCCGCCGGAACTGGGAATTTTGCTGGGTGTCGGGGCTGCTGCCCTGATCGGTCTGGTGATGGGTTTGCTGGCGATCCGGCGGCAGGGGATTTATTTCACCATGATCACCTTGGCGCTGGCGCAGATGTTGTATTTCGTTTTTCTGCAAGCCAGTTTTACCGGTGGCGAAGACGGTCTGCAAGGCGTTCCACGTGGCAAATTGCTTGGTAGCCTGAATCTGGAATCCGATCTGCACTTGTACTATGTGGTGTTACTGATTGCGATTGCCGGATTTGCATTGGTCGTGCGGACGATTCATTCGCCTTTCGGTCAGGTATTAAAGGCGATTAAAGAAAACGAGCCCAGGGCGATTTCGCTGGGGTACGACGTTGATCGGTATAAATTGCTGGCCTTTGTCCTGTCGGCCGCGCTGGCCGGGCTGGCAGGTGCCACCAAGACGCTGATTATCGGTTTTGAGACCTTGACCGATGTGCACTGGACGATGTCCGGGCTGGTTGTGCTGATGACCCTGGTGGGTGGTCTGGGGACCTTGGTGGGGCCGGTGGTTGGTGCCATCATTATCATCGCACTGGAAAATAAGCTTGGCGATCTCGGCGACTGGCTCGCCAGACTCACGCATATCGAGTGGTTTCACTCGCTGGGCGACTCGGTGACGATCGTTACCGGTCTGATTTTTATTGTTTGTGTGTTGCTGTTCCGTAAAGGAATTGTGGGCGAACTGGCGGACTGGTTTGGGCGTTCAGTAAAGACCAAAGTGAGTTGAGAGCTTGCTGGGTCTGAACAGCATTGTGTGAACAAAAAGCCCTGCGGGGCTTTTTGGTTTTGTGGACGTGAAACTTGCTGCCCGATAGCTTGTCAGACTTTGTTTCATTTCTGGCCATTTCCGGCTGCCCCTTTGCTATTCTGTAAGTAGGAGCGAAGATGCCTATCCTTGTTCACCCCCTGACGGCGGATCGCTGGAGCGATCTGGAAAATCTGTTTAACGCCAAAGGCTGCTCGATTGCGCGCAGTTGCTGGTGCATGTATTACCGGCGCAGCGGCAAGCGGCCAGAGCTGGCGCCGGGGCAAACGCGGGAACAACAAAATCATGCAGATCTGAAAGCCTTGAGTGCGCAAGATGTATCGCCCGGTTTGATCGGTTATCTGGACGGTGTGCCAGTTGGTTGGTTATCGCTGGGGCCGCGGGAAGATTTCGCAAAGCTGCACAAATCGCCGGTCATGAAAGCGGTGGATGAGCAGCCAGTCTGGTCAATTATCTGCTTCGTCGTTCCATCGCCATTTCGTCGCCAAGGTGTCGCCAAGGCAATGCTGGCAGCGGCGGTGGACTATGCAAGACAAAGAGGGGTGCGCCTGCTGGAAGCGTATCCCGTCGACCTGGCAATGACACCGGAGGCTGAATCCCTGTGGTTCGGCAGCAAGACAATGTTCGATGAGGCCGGTTTTGAGGAGGTCGCACGACGCAAACCAGGGCGACCAGTGGTAAGACTGAAACTGATTGAATGAACAAGGAACCGGTATGAAAAAAATCATGATCGTAACAGGTGGTTCGCGAGGTATTGGCGCCGCAGTGGCGCGGCTGGCAGCGAGCGAAGGTTATGCCGTGTGCATCAGTTATTTGCATAACCGTAGCGCTGCCGAGGAAATCGTTGCCGAGATTACCGACCGGCATGGGGTGGCGATCGCTGTGCAGGCCGATGTCGCTATCGAGGCTGATGTGCTGCGTTTGTTTTCCCATGTTGATGCAACGCTGGGAACGGTAACGGCTCTGGTCAACAATGCCGGTATTCTGGAAACGCAGATGCGCGTCGATGCCATGGATGCCGATCGCATCACACGGATTTTGATGACAAATGTGCTGGGCAGTTTTATCTGCGCCCGCGAAGCCGTGCGTCGCATGTCGACGGCGCATGGCGGCGCAGGTGGTGGAATTGTGAACCTCTCTTCACGCGCATCGAAATTGGGTGCGCCCGGCGAATATGTGGATTACGCGGCATCCAAGGCCGCGATTGATACTCTGACCATCGGTCTGGCGAAGGAGGTCGCGGCAGAAGGTATCCGTGTCAACACGGTGTCGCCAGGCGTGATTTATACCGATATCCATGCCAGCGGCGGTGAGCCGGGAAGGGTGGACAGAGTGAAGGACGGCATACCGATGAAACGTGGCGGGTATCCGGAAGAAGTCGCCCATGCTGTCTTGTGGCTGCTATCGGATCAGGCATCATTTACGACTGGCGCGACGATCGATGTGGCAGGCGGCCGTTAATTGCCCCTTCGACGCAGGATGTCATGCACTGTCGGAGCAATTTTGTGCAAGGATTAAATAATCATTTTTGGCCAGGCTGGAAACGCAGTGTTGGCGCCGGTTTCCGACGTGTTGCTTCGGAAAGCCGCATCAGTACTGCGTTTCAGGCATGGCGCTAATTTGGTTTGGAAAAAGGGCTCATTGAGCTTGCTGTGTTGCTCTTACAAGGCAGCGGCGTAAATGGCGCGGGCGTCGTCTTGGGTGACTTCACGCGGATTGTTACCCAGCAAACGCGTTTGCAACATGGCATCGCTGGCCAGGCGGTCGAGATCAGACGCACTGATACCGACCTGACTGAGCCGGGTTTCTATACCGGTTCTGAGTGCCAAATCTTCCATCGCTGCGATGAGTGCGTTGCAACGGGCTTCGGCTGTCCCGGTGGCGTCTGGCGCAATGATTTCGGCCAGTTCCGCATACAGTTCCGCTGCTTGTGGTGCGTTAAAGCGCAAGACGTGCGGCAATACCAGCGAATTCGACAATCCATGCGGTACATGAAAAATTCCACCGACCGGGTAGGCGAGCGCATGCACGGCAGCGCAGGGGGCGTTCGCAAAGCACTGTCCGGCCATCATCGCACCTAATAACATGGCTTGTCGGGCGGTCAGATTTTGCCCATTGCTACATGCCTGGTCGATATTGTTCCAAAGTAATTTTAACGCCTGCCTTGCCAGCATGTCGGAGAAGGGGTTCTTTTTATGTTTTGTCGTATAGCCTTCAATTGCATGCACCATCGCGTCAATGCCTGTGGCCGCTGTAACTTTCGCTGGTAATCCGGTGGTCAATGTGGCATCCAGGATAGCGATGTCTGCATACAGTTGTGGTGCGACGACGCCCATTTTTGTCGTGGCACCTGTGGTCACGATGGAGATCGGCGTGACTTCTGATCCGGTACCGGCCGTCGTTGGAATCTGGATCAAGGGCAAGCGCTGCCCCTTGACATTGCCGATGCCATACATGCTGGACAGTGGCTGGTCGCTACCGCATAACACGGCAATCAATTTGGCAACGTCCATGGAGCTGCCGCCACCGAGTCCGACGACCAGATCAATGCCTAGCGTTCGCGCCTGGTTGACGGCATTCAGAACGACTGCTTCGGGTGGGTCGGCAATCACGTCGGAAAACACGCTGTAGCGCAGATTTTGTGTTTGCAGACTGGCCAGTACGGGATCGACCAGACCGGTGCGGAGAAAGCCCGCATCGGTGACAAGGAGAACATGACGACAGTCGGGATAATTCTGAGAAATGGTTTTGCCAAGCAACTGCGCTGCGCCAAGCTGGCTGATCAGACTGGGGACGGTACGGAATTCAAAATCATTCATGATGGTTGCCTTCTGTTCTGCAAATTTATCGGGCTGGCTGTATTCCCTAAAAATCGTGGGACTTGGTATTCTCTCAAGCTTGCCAGAATTCCGGCGTCGATTGCTTAAGGTTAAATAATTTCATGATAGATATATTCCTGCTTGGTATGGCGGCTTTTTTTGCCGGATTTGTTGATTCCATTGTCGGTGGTGGTGGCTTGGTACAAGTCCCGGCGCTGTTTTCATTCATGCCGGGGACGGCGCCAGCGACTTTGTTGGGAACGAATAAATTTGCCGGTATCTGGGGTACCAGCGTCGCTGCACGCAATTACGTGCAGCAAGTACGCATACGCTGGGGCATGGTGGTTCCGGCGGCGCTAATGGCATTCTTGTTTTCTTTCGGTGGGGCTTTTCTTGTTACGCACGTGTCGCCGGCATACCTGCGCAAAGCCTTGCCTTTTGTGCTGGTGGCAGTGGCTATTTATACGTTCAAGAAAAAGGAATTTGGCGCTTTGAACAAGCCGGTTTTCTCTGGTGGAAAAGAAGTCCGGATGGCGATGCTGGTTGGTGCAGGGATAGGTTTTTATGACGGATTCTTTGGGCCGGGCACGGGTAGCTTTTTCATGTTTTTGTTTGTGCGGATTTTTGGCTACGATTTCTTGCGTGCTTCGGCTGTGGCAAAGGTATTAAACGTGGCATGTAATGCG
>JAGWUK010000537.1 GCA_028868455.1 Burkholderiales bacterium
CGGCCGCCACCAATATTCCTGCCGTCAATACCAGTGTTCCCGCGACGCGTTCGGTGATGGTGGCGTATTCCTCTCGTGTTGCCCATTGACCGGCTTTGCTGGCGAGCATGCCGTAGCCGAGCAGGATGAAAAATTCCGGGATCATGGAGCAGGCTGCCAGGATCAGCATTTGCCAGCCTATCGGCGCATGCGGGTCGATGAATTGCGGCAGGATGGCGACAAACATCAGCAGGGTTTTGGGATTGGTCAGTTGCAGCATTAATGCGCTGGAGAATATCCGTCGGCCACTGAGCGTCTGCCCTTCCAGGCGGGAGATTGTGATGGGCGAGGGTTTACCAAAAATGGCGGACAGTCCCAGATACACCAGATACGCCGCGCCCAGATATTTGATGGACATGAACAAGCGTGGCGACGCCAGAATCAGCGAGCCTATGCCGGTTGCCGAGATGGCAAAGTAAATCGCATTACCCGTCAGGATGCCGAGTGTGACAAGCAGCGAAGTGCGCCAGCCGCGCGCAATGCCGTATGCCACTACCATCATGACGGCGGGGCCGGGCGATACGGATAGCGCTGCTTCTGTTGCGGTAAACAGCGCCCAGTTTTCCAGATTTGCAACCATCAAACTGCGGCCTTGGCAAAAGTATAGAGTGCCTGCAAAACAGCATCCGGTTGCTCTGCCATCAGCGAATGTCCGCAGTTCTCTATCATGCTGACCTGACTCCCGGTAATCGCTTTGCTGAGCAAGGCGCTTGCCTTTGGCGGCGTCATCATGTCCTTTTTGCCGAGCACGAACAGGGTAGGGCAGGCGACGGCTTGCGCAGCAATTTCGCCATTGCTGTAAGCATGGCAGGCAGAGAAATCGGTGTAAAACACTTTATCAGGATTGACTTTCGAAATCCGCTGCATCAGCCGCTGACTGCCGCCCATGACATAAAAGCCGGGACCGGGGCAGGACGGCTTTTGCGCAATCGAGGTATGTGACCAGATATTGACCATATCGATGGCAGTTTGCTCTTCGTCGCGGGCGGCATTGAGCAGCATATCGGACACTTTCATTGGATAGGCCGTGCCTACCATGGCAAGTTTGCTGACCCGTTGCGGTGCTTTTGCGCAGGTTTCCAGCGCAATCAACGAGCCCATGCTGTGACCGATCAGCATGGCTTGTGGCACGCCGGCCGCGTCTAGCAATGCAAGCAACCAGTCGGCCATCTGCTCGACGCTGGCTAATGCCGCACCTTTGCTGCGGCCATGTCCGGGCAGGTCAACGGCGAGAACATTAAAACCGTGATGGGCGAAATAGCGCGTCTGCAAAATCCAGACCGAGTGATCGTTTTGCGCTCCGTGGATAAACACAGCCGTTGGCTGCGCTTGATTGAATGCTTTGCCGCCTGTGTAGCAGTAGGCGTCTTGTCCATTAAGATTGATCAGCATCTCAGGCTCCTTTCTGAGCGGCTTTCAAGCCACGGGCGAGGTCTTCAATCAAGTCGTCGACATTTTCCAATCCTATCGACAGGCGCATCGTGCCTTCGGTGATGCCTGCGGCCGCCAGTTGCTCGGTCGGTACGCGGAAGTGGGTGGTGGAGGCAGGATGAATAACCAGTGACTTGGCATCGCCGACATTCGCCAGATGCGAGAAGATACTGAGGGATTCAACAAAGCGTTGGCCTGCTGCACGATTACCCTTGATGCTGAATGAGAAAACGGCACCGCAACCTTTTGGCAGCAGTGTTTTGGCTAATTCATAATCGGGATGGGAGGCGAGTTCAGGATAAGACACAGACTCGACGGCAGGATGGGCGCATAAAAACTCCACGACTTTGCGCGTATTGGCGACATGTCTGTCCATGCGCAGTCCCAGCGTTTCTACGCCTTGCAGAATGGCGAAAGCATTGTGCGGGCTCATGCAGGCACCGAAATCGCGTAAGCCTTCGCGGCGCGCACGCAAAGAGAATGCTGCAATGGTGGATTCTTCGGTAAATACCATGCCATGAAAGCCGTCGTACGGTTCGCATAATTCTGCAAAGCGGCCAGTTTTTTCATAGGCATCTTGCCAGTCGAAGGTGCCACCATCCACCAGCAGGCCACCTATGGCTGTGCCATGTCCGCATAAAAATTTGGTTGCCGAATGGAATACCAGATCGGCGCCATGATCGAACGGGCGTAGTAGATAAGGCGTTGTAAAAGTGGAGTCGAGCATTAAAGGTAAATGATGTGCGTGCGCGATGTCGGCAACCGCAGGAATATTCAATACATCCAGTCCAGGATTGCCCAGGGTTTCCGCAAACAAGACTTTGGTATTCGGGCGGATAGCGGCGCGCCAGGCATCCAGATCGCGTGGATCGACAAAGGTGGTCTCGATACCGAAGCGCTTCATCGTATACGCCAGCAAATTTTGCGATCCGCCATACAGGGCGCGCGACGCGACCACATGCGATCCGGCTCCGGCAATGGTTGTCAGCCCCAGATGCATGGCGGCCTGGCCGCTGGCGACGGCAATACCCGCTACACCACCTTCAAGCGCGGCAACGCGCTCCTCTAGTACGGCATTGGTGGGATTGGATATGCGTGAATACACATGACCGGCGCGTTCCATGTTGAACAAGGAGGCAGCATGGTCGGAATCTTTAAAGACATAAGACGAAGTCAGGTAGATCGGTGTGGCGCGTGCGCCTGTAGCCGGATCGGCTGCCGCGCCAGCGTGCAGCGACAGGGTGTCAAAACCGTGGTATTTGGGGCCGCTCATGGGGGATTGTTCTCCGTATTGTAATGAGGCAATTTAGCCGAATGCTACCATAGGACATGCGCAAAAACGCTCCGGCGACGTTGTGCTTGCGTGTCGTCATATGCACTGCCTTCATAGTTTCCAGAGTTGAAGCATTTTTGCATTGCCCTTATCGCAGTAAGTCGGCGCAATGGAATCGCATTTTAACGATGCGATTAATGC
>JAGWUK010000538.1 GCA_028868455.1 Burkholderiales bacterium
ATGACCTCCGTGTTTGAAAGATCACAGAATAGGTTTTCGTCGTGTATATTAGAAATGAATTTCTTTAATTCCAGGTATTAATATGACTAATTTGCTTAAACTGGATATCAATTTATTGGTGACGCTGGATGTTCTTCTGGCAGAGAAAAATGTAACGCGCACCGCGCAAAAACTGCACCTTTCCCAGCCATCGGTCAGCGTTCACCTGGGTAAATTACGGGATTTTTTCGGCGATCCATTATTGCTGCCGGGGTCACATGGCATGCGCCCGACCGCACGCGCAGAAGCACTGCGAGAGCCATTGCGACAAGCTTTGATGGCATTGAAATATGCAGTTACCCCGTCCAGCCCCTTTGATCCGGCACAGGCTCAGCATACCTGGCGCATTGCGGCGTCCGACTATAGTGAATCCACGATCATCCTGCCCGCATTATCCGGCATAAGAGCAGCGTCGCCGCATAGTCGTCTGGCTGTTCTGGAGGTCGTTCCATCACGGATCGTCAAGCAGGCAGAACAAGGCGATATCGATCTGGCTTTACATGTCAGTGCCAATGCGCCAAGCAGCCTGCGACGCCGCGTTTTGTTTTCTGAGCACTATGTTCTGGCTGGTCGTGCTGGTCATCCGAAACTGAAACGCCGTCCGACATTGACGCAATTTTGCCAGCTCGACTACGTGATCATGTCACCGGATGGTGGCGGATTTTACGGCGTCACCGACGCCGCGCTCGCAGAGCTCGGCCTGACACGCCGCGTCGTGATGTCCGTTCCGCATTTTTTATTTATGAGTTCGGTCTTGATCAACACCGATCTGGTGGCGCTATTGCCTTCGCGCCTGGTACGTCACAACCCGGCTTTGCGCGTGGTTGACCCGCCCGTCAAAATACAGGGCTTTGAAATGTCTATGCTCTGGCACGAACGCGTGCATCGTGATCCTGCACATCTATGGCTGCGCGAACAAATCGTGGCATCTTTATAGCTGGGAGGGCTGGTCGAGCCGACCAACACACTTCTGCGTACCAACACGGACTATCAAGACTGAAATGCGCCCGGCGACGTTGTTGAAGTTTTGAATATCAACGGGCTAAATGCCTTTGCCGAAATGGCGATACGATCCCCGATGTGCAAGCCGGCGACTTCGTCGTCGGAGGCGATGATTTCTACGATGTCGGCGCCGACCAGTAAAGACAAGACGAATACCACGTCTTCTTTACGAATCGCCAATACCTGCGCTTGCAAATGTAGTTTGCCCTGCAACGGCTGTTGCAAAAAAACGCTGGCAGGCGTGCCGGTACGCGACACCCTCCCTTGTTCCAACAGGCAGACTTGCCCGGAAAGCTTGAACACTTCACCGACATCATGACTGACCAACAGCGTCGTCAATCCAAATTCCCGATGTATGTGCAAAAGCGCATCCTGCAACTGCGCACGCAATTCGCTATCCAGCGCTGACAAGGCTTCGTCCAGCAAAAGTAAGCGTGTCTCACAACTGATCACGCGTGCCAGCGCCCGTGCCAGCGCTACTCTTTGTTTTTGTCCACCGGACAGCCGCTGCGGCAACTGCCCGCGCAAATCGCTCAGACCGGTGAGCGCCAGCAAGCGTGGCAATTGCGCTGCATTTTTTTTATTCAGCGCATAGGCAACATTGTCAGCCACCGAGAGATTCGGAAACAAGGCGTAGTCCTGAAAAACAAAGCCGACCGATCGCCGTTGCGGCGCCAAATCTATTTTGCGCGCATGATCAAACCAGACAGTATCGCCGACGCGAATCATGCCGCTGTCTGGTCTGGTCAAGCCCGCCAACATCCGCAACAGCGTTGTTTTGCCTGCGCCCGACTGCCCGAACAAACTGAGCAATGTGCCTTGTTGCACTTGCATCTGCATATCCAGCGACACCGTACCGGAAGGACGATGCCATTGCTTTTGTAAATCCAGCTCTATCATCCGCGCACCAATGCCGACACTTGTTGCCGACGCACCAGATACACCGCCAGCAAAATAACAAAACTGATGAGAAACAAAACCGCTGCGTAGAAATGCGCAGCCGCATAGTTCAGACTTTCGACCTCATCGTAAATCGCGATGGAGGCCAGTTTGGTCACACCAGGGATATTCCCGCCTATCATCAAGACGACACCAAATTCGCCGACTGTGTGGGCAAAGCTCAGCACGATACCCGTCAACAAGGCGGCCTTCATATTCGGCAAAAGAATGCGGAACAAGGTATAGCCATCGGATTTGCCCAAGCTGCGCGATGCTTCCAGCAACGACACGGGTAAACTCTGCAAACCAGTCTGCAAAGGCTGCACCATAAACGGCAGACTGAAGATGACCGAACCTAACACCAGACCAGCAAAACTGAACACCAGCTTTATATGCAGATAATGCTCCAGCCACAGACCAAAAGCGTGCTGCGGACTGAACGCAAGAAGCAGATAAAAACCCAGCACCGATGGCGGCAATACCAGTGGCATGCTGATCAATGCTTCGCAGACCGGTTTCAGACGATGCTGCGTGAACGCCAGCCAATATGCGAGAGGTACACCCAACACCAGCAAAATAGCCGCGGTCAGGGTCGCCAGCCGGAAGGTCAGCCATAATGGTTGCCAGTCGTACGCCAGCAAATTCATGCAATGCTCCCTTTGTTCTCGCTTGCCAGCAAACTCATTTCATTGGATTTCACCAAGCCTTCGATCTGATCGCCTTCGGCCAGTTGCAGTTTTTTGGCAGAACGCGTGGTAATCACCGATGTGATTGTCCATACCGGCAACGCCTCGTTTTGCCGTAATTCCAGATGGACACGGGTAAGCACTTGTCCCCATTCGATGTGCCGTATCGTTCCCGGCATACGGTTGCGCAAGCTGATCATGCCGCTCAGATTCTTTGCCAATGCCACTTCGGTTTCCTTGAACAGCAGATCGACGGCTTGTGCATGGTGCCA
>JAGWUK010000539.1 GCA_028868455.1 Burkholderiales bacterium
CCCCTGAAGTAATGTAAAGCCCAATCATACAAATTATAAATGCAATTAGGCCACCCACGCCGAACATCGAAACGATTATAATGTTGTTTACCCCCATTCCAATACCTAGAAAAATTGTAGCTAGAACAGCGTAGAACGATTCATACAAATTTAAAGGTATTACATCAGAACCAAAGATATAAATAATAAAGAAAAACAATACCGTCACGCAAATGGCATTTACGGTTTCTAGTATAATCCGCGCCGCAATAATATCTAACGGACTTACGATTGTAAACTGTAGCAGCGGCTTATTTTGAACCAGGGTCAAGGCCATCACGCGCGCAGGATAAAGGCAAATTATGTAAGGCAATAAGCCGGTTCCGGCAAAAATTGCCGGATCGTCACCGACTGGAATGGCTCGATGAAAGAAAGTATAACTTAGGAGTATGCCAAACAAATGACAGAGTGGCCAAGCAATGGCTATTAAATAGCCAGCGTATGAGCCGCCAAATCTTGTAATCATATCTTGAAGAGTACAAGCGAAGATAATTTTTGATTTTCGTATTGCCGCGGACCTTACCCGACCGTACGTTTTATTTAAACGGATCCGAACCATTGCGATTTCCACTTAATTTCCCCCATGTTTCGATCGGAAATCACATTTATCAGTACCCGAAACAAAAACATATGCCCGGCCTTCGCTAGGGACATTAATTTTGAGAGTTCTAAATGTTAATAGGAAGAAGGGCATTTGTGAGGCAGCAGAATGTCGCAAGCTGCCAGTGAATTATCTGCCGCGTGACCTCGTCCCCGGAATGCCCTCGTTCATAATCCGACTCCGTTCTGGTTATGGTCCTTGGCGGACCGGGCTGCGAACTCGGCACGCGTGAGACCGCCGGGGCTCGTGTGGCGGCGGTGGGCGTTGTAGTCCCGTCGCCACTCATCGATGACCCGACGGGCCTCTGCCAAGCTTCGGAACATGTGCTCGTTCAGGCATTCGTCGCGGAAGCGGCCGTTCAGGCTTGCCGCGAAGGCGTTCTGCACCTGTTTGCCCGGCGCGATGAAATATCCCGCCGACCGAAGCGGAGGCGCGCTACTATGCGCTCATCGAGGAGCCCGCCATGGCGGCATATCCATCTCCTGCAAGACGGAGCTTAGTTCAGAACAAGCGCGCTCCGAGCGGCAACGTCGTTACCATTGACTGACGCCCCGCGCCGGTCCAAATACCAAGTTCGACACTGCTAACGCTCGTAAAAAAAGGCACTAGATGAGCGAGATTTCAAATCTCTTGTCTCGATTCGTCAGTTTAGGTGACAACTGCGAATTCGGCTTTGTACAACGGCATTTTGGGCTCGAGCCAGGCGGACTTCTTAGGTGGGCGATCACTCCGCTCGAGGCATTGCGAGACGCGCTCAACAACCGTTTCGAGGGAATCTACAAATTCGAAAATTTGCGTCCGTCAAGTGACGACATGGTTTTGGATTTGGGGACTAATATAGCCTTTCATACACAGATGTTTTCCGTGGAGAAAAACGGGCCCAGAGTTTTTTTGGACGACGAAGAAAATCGGCGACGGATATATGAGACAGAGCTTCAAAAAATTATATATCTTAAACAAAAACTCTTAGATGAACTCACCGGCGGCAATCGCATATTTGTATATAAAAGAAATAGTGGCGTAAGTGTCGATGAACTTGCCGGGTTGGTCGAAGATATAAGGTCTTTTAATCCTTCGAATCTGCTGCTTACTGTGTGCGCAACCGATCGGCCGGATTTGATAGGATCGGTGCAATTAATATCGCCAGGTGTATTGTGTGGGTACCTGGGTCGATTGGCTCCTTACGAAAAAGCCGACGACATCGAAATTCATAGTTGGCTGGAAATTCTTAAGGAAGCTGGAAAAATGAAAGAAGAATTTTTCTTTGTTTACACGAACATAGAAGATGATGCGCCTCTAACGCCTTCAGCTTTGCTGACTTCTTCATATAGTGAAGAGATCGGAACGTGGGAAAAAGGCATCGATCAAGAGGTCTGGTTTTGGTCAAGATGGTTTGAGACGAAAGGGCTCGAGTGGTCTTTCGATTATCAGGCCAGACTAAATTCCAAAACGCTGATTGAGCCAAATCTTGCATCACTTATATCGGATCTGTGCATCTCAAAGGCATCTGTATTGGATGTGGGCGCCGGCCCCATTACAGGCGCCGGCTACGTTCATCCTGAAGCAGATGTCACAATCCGTGCATGTGATCCATTAGCTCCTATCTACGACGCTCTCTGTGAAAAATTCAGTGTAGTGCGACCAGTAAATACAGAACTCGCGACGGCCGAAGAATTATCTTCTTTTTATGAAGAAGGCAGCTTTGATGTGATAAACTGCTGCAATGCGCTCGACCATTCCTTAGACCCTTTGCGAGGTATATCCGAGATGCTTAGGGTCGTTAAAACCGGAGGCGCAATACTTCTGCGACATCATAGAAATGAGGCTCAAACCGAGAATTACGAAGGATTTCATCAGTGGAACTTTGATCTACATAAAGGGCGCTTTGTTATTTGGAACCGCTTAGATCGTATCGATGTCGCTCACTCGCTTGAGACTAAAGTAAAAATAGAAACCGCTTTTGTTCATCCTGACGTGATTGTGAGGATACACAAGATTGGAAACGATAATCCGTTGCGCGGGATGCGCAACGACAAGGCGAGGCTTTCGTCTATAAGCGCCCATGTTATCCGGAGAGCTTTGAGCAGTCATGTTGAAGGGCTTAAGCTTGCGGGTGGGGCCGCATCCAGCAAACAATGACCGTTCTCGTCACAGGCGGCGCCGGCTTTATCGGCAGCCATATGGCGCTCGAACTGTTGGATGCGGGTGAGGCGGTCGTCGTCATCGACAATCTGTCGACCGGCTTTCGCTGGGCCGTGCCGGAAGGCGCGACGCTCGTGGTCGGCGACTTCGGGGAC
>JAGWUK010000540.1 GCA_028868455.1 Burkholderiales bacterium
CTTGCGCTGGGCAAAGCCGTATTCAAGCGAGGCTGGGGTTGGTCTTGATGAACGTTTTGTGTTCGCTGTAGATACTGACGGTGTTTTAAATGCCTATTTGCGTGACGGTGGAGTAAGTGCTTGGCGGAACGATAAGCTCAAGCATCGCCATTTATCTGCGCCAGCATCGTTTGGCCGTTCAGTCGTAATAGGTGACATGGCGGGCTTTGTTCATTTTCTTTCGCGAGAAGACGGTTCTTTTATCGGTCGAATTAGTACTGATGGTAGTCAGATTTTAGCTGCGCCGATTGTGATTGGTGCAAATTTAGTAATTCAAACAAAATCAGGATCAGTTGTTGCATTGGCAATTGAATAAGAAAAAATGAAGCCGGTTATCGCACTAATAGGCCGACCAAATGTCGGTAAATCTACGCTGTTCAATCGGCTTACCCGTTCGCGTGATGCGCTTGTTGCCGATTTGCCGGGGTTGACGCGGGATAGGCACTACGGTGAAGGGCGTGTTGGAGAGCGTCCATTTCTTGTGATTGATACAGGGGGATTTGAGCCAGTTGCCAAGGACGGAATTTTGCATGAAATGGCAAAGCAGACAAAGCAGGCAGTGGCTGAAGCAGATGTTGTCGTTTTTCTTGTTGATGGCAGGCAAGGATTAACGCCACATGATAAAACAATTACTGATTTTCTTCGTAAATCTGGGCGTTCCGTAATGCTGGTTGTGAATAAGGCGGAAGGCATGAAATATACTTCTGTTACAGCTGATTTTTACGAATTAGGTCTTGGCGATCCATATGTAATCTCGGCTGCTCATGGAGATGGCGTTTCGGATTTGGTTCAGGAAGCACTTGATATTGCCTTTGCTCAGCGCCAATCGGAAGTTGATATTGATGAGTCTGCAGTTAAGGGGATCAAGATCGCGATAGTTGGGCGTCCAAATGTCGGTAAATCAACCTTGGTAAATACCTTGCTTGGCGAGGACAGGGTTATCGCGTTTGATATGCCCGGAACGACAAGAGATTCAATTGAAATACCTTTTGAGCGAGATGGAAAACATTATTCGTTAATTGATACAGCTGGTATTCGCAGGAGAGGAAAAGTTTTTGAGGCAATTGAAAAATTTTCTGTTGTAAAAACATTGCAGTCCGTCTCAGAGGCTAATGTGGTTTTGCTGTTGTTGGACGCACAGCAAGACATCTCTGAGCAAGATGCGCATATTGCAGGATTTATTCTGGAGTCTGGCCGAGCATTAGTGGTCGGGGTGAATAAGTGGGATGGTCTGCAAAGTGACCGTCGCGATGAAATAAAATTTGATATAGAGCGAAAATTGAATTTCTTGACGTTTGCGAAGTTTCATTTTATTTCTGCATTGAAGTCAACTGGCATTGCGCCGTTAATGAAGTCGATTGATGCTGCCTATGAGGCTGCTATGGCAAATTTGTCGACGCCAAAATTGACCCGGGCTCTAATTGAGGCCGTTGAGCATCAGCAACCAAAACGAAAAGGTTCTATACGTCCTAAATTACGATACGCTCATCAAGGTGGGCAAAATCCACCGATAATTGTGATTCACGGAAATGCTTTGGACGCAGTTGGTGATGTGTATAAACGGTATTTGGAAAAACACTTTAGAGAAACCTTTTCATTGACGGGCACGCCATTGAGAATTGAGATGCGATCCGGAAAGAATCCTTTTGAAAAAGCGTTGAAATAATTAAAATCAACAATTCCACTTGGAAAAAATAGTTTTTTTGTATTTATATGTATTAGCCGTAAAATAATCGGCAGTTAATTCGTAATTAACTTTTCGGGCGCTTGTTTTTTTGCAAGTTACCCCCAACTCCTGATCACAACAACACAATGGAGCTGTTATGAGTAATAAAGGGCAACTTTTACAAGACCCATTTTTGAATGCTTTGCGTAAAGAGCATATTCCAGTATCGATATATTTGGTTAATGGAATTAAATTGCAGGGACATATTGAATCATTTGATCAGTATGTTGTATTGCTGCGCAATACCGTTACGCAAATGGTGTATAAGCATGCGATCTCTACAGTAGTTCCGGCGCGTGCCGTAAATATAAATTCTGAATCTGATCCAGAATAATTTTTTTTGTTAATCCAGAGTTTATAGAAGATGTCTTTGACTATACGCGCCGCTTTAATCGGCGTTGATTTTGGCAAGGGCGATTTTGACGCAAGCTTGGAAGAGCTATCGTTGCTTGCTTTGTCGGCAGGAGCAACGCCAATAATTGTAAGTACCTGCAAGCGCTCTAGTCCTGATGCCGCATATTTCATTGGATCGGGAAAAGTAGCTGAATTGACTGCCGAAATTGTGAATGCAACATTGGATGTAGTGATATTTAATCATGCCTTGTCGCCAGCACAACAGCGAAATTTAGAGCGGCAGTTAAAAGTACGTGTAGTTGATCGGACTAGTTTAATTCTTGATATTTTTGCTATTCGCGCCAAGAGTCATGAAGGTAAAGTTCAGGTTGAGTTGGCTCAGTTGCAACATCTTGCAACAAGGTTGATTCGTGGGTGGACTCACTTGGAGCGGCAGAAGGGTGGGATTGGTCTGAGGGGGCCGGGCGAGACTCAACTTGAGACAGATCGTAGATTGCTAGGTGAGCGAGTGAAAATGCTCAAGGCAAAGTTGGAGAAACTGCATCGACAGCGAGATACTCAGAGGCGCTCTCGCGATCGTCGTAATTCTTTCTCGGTCTCTTTGGTTGGTTATACCAATGCAGGTAAATCTACTTTATTTAATGCTCTGACTAAGGCCGGGGCGTACGCAGCAGATCAATTATTTGCGACTTTGGATACGACTTCTAGGCGCGTTCATTTAGGCGAGGTTGGAAATGTTGTCGTTTCTGACACGGTCGGTTTTATTCGTGATTTGCCGCATCATCTTGTAGCGGCTTTTCGTGCAACTTTAGAAGAG
>JAGWUK010000541.1 GCA_028868455.1 Burkholderiales bacterium
TCGCAATCACATGCTCTTCGCACATTAATGCGAGATCGCCTTGCGGACAAGGGAAAGTGCGTTCGCCAAAACCCGGCCATTCGTGAGCCAGCCGGATTTGCGCCAGACGATTTTCGGCCGACCAGGTTGCCATCATGGAGGTGCGCAGATCTGCGCTGTTTTGCGTCAGGCTGCCAACAGCGCGCAAGCTGGCGCCGAGTGCAGTGCCAACGATCACCAGCGCAACCAGCACTTCAAGCAAGGTAAATCCGGAGGAACGATGTTGAGAAAAACGCATACTTAGTCCACCGAAAAATGACCGATACCGTCGGCATGAATTCTGGCCGTAGCGCCTGTCGATTTCATGGTCAGGATAAAGGGTTTGTCGACTGGCTCTCGTCCGAAAATAATTCTGACGGTCGCCGTATCTTCGCTAACTTGCGGCTCTATCATCAGTTGCACCGGTGATAGCTGAAAACTACGCTGGCGTAGCAAATCATCCTTTAGCGGCGTCCACAAACGATCTTCACGGACCAGAAAATGGTAACCAAACTGATCGGCCTCAAAGGCGACCGGCAGATTGCGTACGATGGCCTCTTCGCGCGCCAGTTGCAGCAGCAAGGCAATTCGACGCGCGTCGTTTTCCAGCCGCTGCCGCTCATCGGGCATCGCATTAAAACTGACCGCGCCTAACATGATGCCGACGATGACCAGAACGACCAGTAATTCCAGCAAAGTGAAGCCGCTGTGCCTGCGCCAGGTTCTCATTGAAACAGCTTACAAATCCCAGGAGCCGATATCAGCATCATTGCCAACGCCGCCCGGCTGACCATCTGCACCGAACGAAAATACGTCAATTTCACTCTTAATGCCAGGCGACAGATACTGGTAATTATTGCCCCATGGGTCTTTCGGTAATTTGTCGATATAGCCACCAGTTTTCCATCCATTGGCGGCTGGGCCATTCACGGGCTTGACGATCAACGCCTGCAAACCTTGTTCAGTGGTCGGGTAATGTTGATTGTCGAGCCGATACAGTTTCAATGCCTGCATTAGGGTCGAGATATCCTGCTTGGCTGCTGCAATGCGGGCATCATCGGTACGCCCCATCAGCTTGGGCACAACCAGTGCAGCCAGGATGCCCATGATCACAACAACTACCATGATTTCTATCAGCGTAAAGCCACGCGACAATCTGGACTGGCGAACCAGACGCGCTGCGCCCGGCAGGGATGGGGATGTCAACATAAAACGTTTCTACCAAAAAATTTCAATCTGAACAAAACCGGACAGGCCGGTTTTCCTTGTAAGTGGCTGGCAGTATAAAGTGTGAGGCGACATTTATGACAACTTTCTGGCCATTCAGCCAACTGGGAAATAGCGAAAAACAAATACTCCCCCATTTTTCATTTCAAAATGCCCGCTTGCGCTCTACTTTGCTGCGATTCTAAAACATACTACCACCAGTATATTTCACACTTATGTCACAATTGTTTCACCGAAGATTCACGCCAGGCGCGTTGCCCTGTCACACCTTGCCTAAACGCAACGGCAAGCTGCGCAGGCGCTGGCCAGTCAGGGTAAATACGGCATTGGCAATTGCTGGTGCAACAGGCGGCACACCGGGCTCACCAATGCCTTCTGGCGGCTCTGCGCTAGGAATGATCACAACCTGCACCTCAGGCGCTTCGTTCATGCGTATCACCTGATAATCATGGAAATTGCTTTGCATGATTTGCCCGTCTTTAATCGTCACTTCACCGTATAGCGCAGCGCTTAGGCCAAAAATCACCGCCGATTCGATTTGCTGTGCAATGATTTGCGGATTGACAGCAATACCGCAATCAACGGCACAGGTCACCTTATGCACCCGTATCTGACCGTCTGCGACCGAGACCTCGGCCACTTCGGCGACAATACTGCCGAACGACCGATGCAGTGCAACACCGTGCGCACGTCCAGCCGCAGGCTGCCCGGCCTTGTTCAGTGCAGCATCCAGTACCGTCAGATGACGTCGACGATTCGCCAGCAACTCGCGCCGGAACGCGACCGGATGCTTGCCCGCTGCATGCGCCAGTTCATCAATAAAACTCTCTTTGAAAAAAGCATTGTGCGAATGGCCGACAGATCGCCAATAACCAAGCGGCACCGGCGTTGGCACGATGACATGCGCAATTTTCTGATGTGCAAATTCGTAAGGCATATCAAATTCGCCTTCGGCCGTCGTCTTGTCCGGCCCGGCGCCTGGCAAACCAAAGGTGCGCTGCAAAACCTGCTGCGTCACCGATCCTGATGCTGATTTATTATCGTAAGCCAACACATTACCGGCAGCATCCAGCGCCGCCGTAAAGCGCGCAATCGCTGCTGGCCGATACATATCGTGAGCAGTATCCTCTTCGCGGCTCCAGACCAGCTTCACAGGTGCGCCGGCAGTCTGCATCGCTATTATCACGGCCTGCACCACCATATCGATTTCCAACCGGCGGCCAAATCCGCCCCCCAGAAAACTCATGTGCAAATGCACGTTTTCCGCTTTAATGCCGGCTGTTTTTGCCGCCACATCGACAGCAATGCTTGGCACTTGCGTCGACACCCACAAATCCAGCCTGCCGTTTTTCAGTTGCGCAGTGCAATTAATCGGCTCCATCGCTGCATGCGCCAAAAAGGGTGCCCGGTATTCAGCATGGACGGTTTTAGCCGCCGACTTGTTCGTCAGCACAGCCTCAGGATCGCCGCGTTTGTAATAAGTAAAACCCGATTCATGATCGAGTTTTTCCGACAATTCTTTGAATACCGACTCGGTCGAAAGATGCGCGTTGTCGCCAGCATCCCAGGTGACAGGCAAGGCCGCCACCGCTTTTCTGGCGTTCCAGTAGGACTTGGCAACAACGGCGACACCGGCCACATGCGAAACGCCACCTGCCCCGGATAAATCAACAACATGCATCAC
>JAGWUK010000542.1 GCA_028868455.1 Burkholderiales bacterium
CCCCCTTCCCTGCACTTTAACAAAGTCCCTGAACAAACGCCGTCTCGCTCTGCGAATACCATCTGTCGCGCCTGTTCCTGCGACTTCGTCACATCTTTGCCAAAGAACAGGCGACAGTATACGCCTCTACCAGATGTTCACGCGCCTGGCGATCGGACGCAGCGATGAACGATCACCCTTGCACTGAAAGGCGTCGGCAAATTCCGTCATATTGGCCACCGGACCAATGACGCGATATTTTTCCGGCGCATGAGGATTCGTCGCCAATTGCAGACGCAAACGCTCATCGCGCATGACACCGCGGAAGCTTTGCGCATTCGCGACGAAAAACCGCTGATCCGGCGTCAATCCATCGATTTCAGTTGCTTGCGGCTTGCTTGCCAGTGCGGTATGTAAAGCCTGCAAGGCGATTTTCAAGCCGCCGAGATCGGCAATATTTTCACCGGCAGTCAGCTTGCCATTGATGTGCATCTGATCGATCGGATTAAATTCGTCGAATTGTTGTTCTATCGCTTTTACACGCGTCAGGAATTTCTTCTCGTCCGCCTTGCTCCACCAGCTTTTCAGATTACCGTCGGCATCGTACTGACGACCCTCGTCGTCGAAAGCATGTGTCAGTTCATGTCCGATGGTGGCGCCGGTATTGCCGTAATTGGCTGCGGCGTCGGCGTTCAGGTGATACAGCGGCGGTTGCAAGATCCCTGCCGGAAAGACCATCTCATTCATGGTCGGATTGTAGTAAGCATTGACCGTTTGCGGCGTCATATCCCATTCATTGCGGTCAATGGGCTTACCCAGTCGTTGCAAGATGCGCTGGAACTCGAACTCCGCAGCACGTGCCGTGTTGGCGGCATACGCACCATTATCGATGTGCAACGCTGTGTAATCACGCCAGCGGTCCGGATAGCCGATTTTAACGACCAGGGTATCGAGCTTGCGATATGCCTGTTGTCGCGTTGATGCGGACATCCAGTCCAGCTTGCTGATTCTGTCACGCATGGCTTGCTTGATATTGGCCACCATGTCAAGCACGCCAGCCTTGGCTTCGGGACTGAAGAATTGCGCGACATACAGTTCGCCCAAGGCTTCGCCGGCAAAGTGATCGATGTCGGCCAGGACGCGCTTCCAGCGTGGGCGTAACTCCTTCGTGCCCGCCATCGTGCGTCCATAAAAATCAAAATGCGCATTCACAAATGCTGAACTTAAACTCTCGGCGCGTGCGTTCAGCAATTGCCAGCGCAGATAGGTTTTCCACTGATCCAGCGGCAGGCTTTGCATCATGCGCGCCGCTTCACTGAGAAACCCGGGCTGCGCCAGATTGATTTGTCCTGGCTGTGCCAGTCCGATTCCCTGAAAGTACGCGTCCCATGCCGTCGCCGGATTCAGCTTTTTCAAGCCTTGCACATCGGACAAATGGTAACTGGCCTGCGGGTCGCGTAATGCCACTTTGCTTAACGACGCTTTTGCCAGTCGGGTTTCCAGACCCAGCACAGCGTTCGCATGCTGTTGTGCCGCCGCTGGCGACTCGCCTGCCAGCGTCAATAATTGCGCCACATACGCCAGATACTTGGCACGCACAGCCTTGGTCTTGGCGTCGGATTTCAGATAATAATCACGGTCGGGCAAACCTAAGCCGCCCTGCATCATTTGCGGAATATAGCGCGACGTATTTTTGGCGTCCTGATCGACAGAGAACATGAATACCGGCATCACGCCTTGTTTATGCATGGCAGCGATCACCGCCAGCAATTGCTCCGGATTCTGGATCGCCTGAATTTGCGCCAACATGGGTTCCAGCGGTTTGATTCCGGCCTGCTCGATCGCAGTCTCATCCATGCCGCTGGCATAAAATGCACCGACCAGTTTTTCAACAGCAGTCTTACCTTGGCCCGCAGCGGCGGTTTCGGCGATTTGTTTTAAGGCCGCCAGATTGCGTTCGGTCACTTCATCGTAGGCGCTGTAGCGCGCACGGTCAGCGGGAATCGGGTGACTCTGCAACCACTCGCCGTTGGCGTATTCGTAAAAATCACGACAAGGATCGGCTTTGCGATCCATCGTTTTCGCTTCCAGTACCCACGTATTGGAGGCGGCGTCAGCGACTGCTGGCGCAGCCATCACTGGCACAGTCTTCCAAAGCAATCCAAGGACAGAAGCAAGCATCGTGCGGCGAAACAAAAGAGATTTTTTCATTGAATGATCCATAACTGAACAACAAACATGTCCATCGATAGTCGGCAATCTGAAAGGAGGTCTGCGCCCTGCACAAACCGCCGCTCTCAGCCATGCTGCCGATGATTTAAGCCAGCCTTTCCCCATGATGCATCGCGTAACGAGGAAGGCAAAAAATGAGGCAACTACTTTGTCAACACCTGTACGCCTATACCGGAATACTGATCTGGCGCACGATAAATACGTTGCGTCGCTTTCTGAAAATCTTCGGGATTGGCCTGAGGAATATCCATAAATTTTTGCGGATTCAGATCGATCAATGGAAACCATGAACTCTGAATCTGTACCATGATGCGGTGACCGCGCCGGAACGTATGATTAATATCCGGCATGGAAAAATTCACACTCTCCACCTGCCCCGGCACAAACGGCTCAGGATGCTCGAAGCTGTGGCGGAATTTGCCGCGCAATGGTTCGCCGCGCACCAGTTGCTGATATCCACTCATGGTGACCGATGGCGGAGGCACATCAGCACTGCGGGAATGTTCTTTTTCGTTTTCAGGATAGATGGAAGGATAAACGTCGATCAGCTTTACAACCCAGTCCGCATCGGTTCCGCTTGTCGAGGCAAATAATTTCGGCGTCACCGGACCAACCAGTGTGACATCCTCATCCAGCGGCGCGGTTTTATACACCAGAACATCGGGACGCGTCGCCGCAAAGCGCTGATCGGAAACCATGTATTCTCGCGGTACCTC
>JAGWUK010000543.1 GCA_028868455.1 Burkholderiales bacterium
GTGCGATTTTCTTTTTGGTAATCCTGTTGACGTTGCATTTTACGCAAACCGAATTCTGCAATTTGTCGTGAAATACGTCCCATATTGCCGATATCTTCAGAAATTCCGCCGTTGATTTGGGCATAAGTACGCTCTACGTCCAGTAAGCGGTTTCTTGCGATATAGCCATCCTTAGCCAAATCACGCATGCTGTCCAATTGCTCTTTAAGAATCTGTTGCTGCTGCTTCTTGCTAACCATCGATTCTTTTAAGCCACTTAGCTGCGACTTAAGGCCTGCGATATTCTCATCGTATGACCCCATTTCACTTTGTATCGACAATTGACGCGTCGTGAACAACTGTTGCTGAATCAAAATTGTGCTGGCAACGCGCGGATCATTTTTTGCTTTTTCCAAATCTGCTGGAAAGCTGATGGTCTTGGCGTTGCTACGCTCTGCCAGCAGACGCGCTTCAATTGCCTGTGCTGCATAGAGCTGAACTCTGGCAATCTCTGCCGAAGCTTTGGCGTTAACATCATTCATTCTGACCAAGGCCTGCCCTGCCTTAACGACATCACCGTCTTTGACTAAAATTTCATCGACAGTACCACCGGTTTGATGTTGAATGATT
Organism: Burkholderiales bacterium; assembly: GCA_028868455.1. Taxonomy (GTDB): domain Bacteria; phylum Pseudomonadota; class Gammaproteobacteria; order Burkholderiales; family Burkholderiaceae_D; genus Undibacterium. Next base: position 610 of record JAGWUK010000543.1, read on the forward strand.
TTACGGTTTGTAGAGACAGCAACTGTGCCACTTAAAGGAACACCTTTATCCAGCTTTGCTAGAGATGCCCAAAGAAAAAAACCTACCACGCCAACCAACACGATGATCCAGCCCAAGCGGGAGTGACTGGCGGCATCGGTATTCACCTCCAACACTTCGACGTGTTGACTTGCCACATCTGTGACAACATTTTTCTTCACGATTGCATTTTTCATGATTATTCCTGTTCTGCCTCAGTCGCTTCAGCTTGCGATTTTGCACTTGCATCCAGTCTCGCCTGTGTGACTTCGGTCGGCTCGGTTGCAGGTGCCTGGGAGCCTTGCTGCTGATCGTTTTGCTGTTGAGCCGCTTGCTGCGCTGCGGCCTGTTGCGCTTGTTGCAGTTGTTGTTGTGCTTGTTGATTTGCTTGATTTAATGCAGTCAACACCTGATCTCGCGGTCCAAATGCCTGTGCAACGCCATCGCGCAATAACAACAATTTGGTAGTTGCGCCAAGTATGGTTGTGCGATGGGTGATCAGGACAATCGTCTTACCACGTTGACGCAGATCGTTCAAAGCGACGACCAATGCTTGCTCTCCGACATCGTCAAGATTGGAATTCGGCTCATCCAATACCAACAGCGAAGGATCATCATACATAGCGCGCGCCAATCCGATGCGCTGCTTTTGGCCTCCGGATAAACCAGCACCACCATCACCAAGACGTGTATCGTAGCCTTGCGGGAAATGCAAAATCATGTCATGCACGCCTGCGCGTTTTGCTGCAAGAATGACTTTTTCGGAATTCACTTCGCCGAAACGTGCGATGTTTTCAGCTACAGAGCCAGCAAACAATTCAATGTCTTGTGGAAGGTAACCAATATGCGGTCCCAACTGATCTTTATTCCAGCGATAAATGTCAGCGCCATCCAAACGTACTTTTCCGACTATACTTGGCCAGACACCAACCAGCAGACGCGCCAGTGTAGATTTACCCGAACCTGAAGGGCCAATGACGCCCAGGACATCTCCTGGTTGCAGTGCCAGCGACAATCCCTTCAAAACAGCGACAGTAGAACCTGGTGGCGATGCCGTGACGCCTTCAACGGAAACAGCACCGAGCGGTTTCGGCAAATCCATACCGGCTTGACGTGCAGGATTTGCCTCCAGCAAATCGTTCAAACGTTGATAAGCACTCTTTACACTGCTCCATTGCTTCCAAACGCCAATCAATTGATCGATAGGACCAGTTGCCTTACCAAGCAAAATAGAACCGGCAATCATCATACCCGGCGACATCTTGCCTTCAATAACGAGCAATGCGCCAAACCCAAGCACCAGTGATTGCACTGAAACACGGAAAAATTTACTAATGGCACCGACAATACCCGACTTTTCGCTAGCTTCGGCCTGCAGTTGCAGAAAACGACCGTGCAATTTAAACCAGCGCGACATCAGGTTTGGCAGCATACCCATCGCTTCAATAACTTCCGCGTTGCGTAGGTTATTGGTCGCCAGATTGCTGGAAACGATGGCCATTGTATTTGCTTCTGCCAATGGCTTTTTGGATACGACCTCATTGACGTAGGCCAAGCCAACCATGACCACAACTGCACCCAGGGCAAAAAAGCCTAGTGCGGTATCAAACATGAAAATGACCGCCAGATAAAACGGAAACCACGGCGCATCAAAAAAGGCAAACAGGCCGCTGCCAGTCAGAAATTGACGAATTTGCGTTAAATCTTGCAAAGCCTGACCAGCGTTACCACCACCACGCTTCAAATTCTGTTCAAACGCCGCTGTGTAAATGCGCTTGTTCATCTTCATATCCAGCTTGGCGCCAAGGCGGATCAATACGAAGCTGCGGATGAATTCAAGCGCGCTCATCAGTCCATACGCACCCAGCATCAGCAATGTCAGCATTAACAAAGTAATTTCGTTGCGACTTTGCAAAACACGGTCATACACCTGCAACATATACAAGGAAGGTGCAAGCATTAATAAATTAATAATTGCACTAAAAATGCCAATTGTTCTGAAAGCACTTTTAAAAGTCCGCAGAACCTCGGAAATTTCAGTTTGAGGTAGTTTTAGTTTCGAGATCATTTGAATTCTTTGCACATTCAAGTGCTAAAAACAGCGCATATTTAAATAGAGATGAGGCGAGCCAACATTTAACAAAACAGAAATTAACGACATTTCGTTTTTCAAAGCAAGGCGGCATTATCCCTGTTACCCATTCAAATAAATGTGACCTACATCACATTTTTCGAAAGCGTAACACAAGTTTTCTAAATGGGAAATTATTTTTCATGTCCGCACA
>JAGWUK010000544.1 GCA_028868455.1 Burkholderiales bacterium
TTGGAATAGCCAGCCGACACGCAGCATCAGTTTCGACAATGTGCGCATCCATCGTTCTCACCTGCTTGGCGCCGAAGGTGAAGGCTTTCGCATTGCCATGCGCGGTCTCGATGGCGGGCGTCTCAATATCGCGACCTGCTCCATCGGCGCGGCGCAGTCGGCTTTCAACAGCGCCCAAATCTACATGAACGAGCGTAGCCAGTTCCGGCAAAAGCTGGCCGATTTTCAGGCGCTGCAATTCAAGCTGGCAGATATGCAAACTGAACTGGTGGCGGCACGGCAAATGGTGCGACTGGCTGCCACCCGACTCGACAAACGCGCTGCCAATGCCACCGTGTATTGCGCGATGGCCAAGCGGCTCGCAACCGATGCGGGTTTTCACGTCTGCAACGAAGCACTGCAAATCCACGGTGGCTACGGCTATATCCGCGAATACCCGCTGGAGCGCTTTTTGCGCGATGTCCGCGTGCATCAAATCCTCGAAGGCACCAACGAAATCATGCGCGTGATCGTCGCGCGCCACCTGTTAAACCATTCTCCCTCGGAGGAATTTTTATGAATCAATCCCAGCAATTACACCTTGATCTCATCGACCACACAGCCCTGATCACGATCAGCAATCCACCTGCCAACACCTGGACGCTGGACAATCTGCAACAGCTGACGCAACTGGTACACGAGCTCAACGCCAATCGCGATATCTATGCGCTGGTACTGACCGGCGCCGGAGAAAAGTTTTTTTCCGCTGGCGCTGACTTGCGCAGTTTTGCCCATGAAGACAATGCCGTTGCCCGACAAATGGCGGGCGACATGGCACGCCGTTTTGGCGAAGCCTTTGAAGCCCTGAGTCGCTTTCGCGGCATGTCGATCGCTGCCATCAATGGTTATGCAATGGGCGGCGGGCTCGAATGTGCATTGGCCTGCGATACGCGGATCGCCGAATCCCAGGTGCAGATGGCTTTACCAGAAGCGTCTGTCGGTTTATTACCGTGCGCAGGCGGCACCCAGCACCTGAGCTGGCTGGTCGGCGAAGGCTGGGCCAAGCGCATGATACTGGGCGGCGAACGCATCGATGCCGCCACTGCCTTGCGCATCGGTCTGGTCGAAGAAGTGGTGGAACGTGGCAGCGCCGTCAAACGCGCACTGGCATTGGCCGCGCAAGTGGCACGCCAAAGCCCCGGGAGTGTCGCCGCCTGCAAACAGTTGATTCACGGTGCGCGCGGACAAAGCCTCAACAGTGTCTTGCCTGCGGAGCGCGAAGCATTCGTGACATTGTTTGATACCCGGGATCAGAAAGAAGGCGTGCAAGCTTTTCTGCAAAAACGCGCGCCAGTCTGGAGGAACGCATGAACACGTCCGCAACCCCCGTCCTGTTTTCCAGCCTGGCGCTGGCGCAAGGACGCCAGATCGGCATCGCCACCCTGAACGCAGAAAAAACCCTGAACGCCTTGTCCATCGACATGGTGCGCTTGCTGCAGCAGCAATTGCAGGCCTGGGACCGGGACAGCAACACGGTCATGATGGTCTTGCAAGGTGCTGGCGATAAAGCTTTGTGCGCCGGTGGCGACTTGCAGCAACTGTACCGTGCCATGCAGGCGCATCATGCTTCGCCGCAGCGCGACGATCCGCTCGCGAATCCGCTCGCCCTGGAATTTTTTGAACAGGAATACCGGCTCGATTACCAGATCCACAGTTTGCGCAAACCGCTGCTGTGCTGGGGACACGGCATCGTCATGGGCGGCGGCATCGGCCTGATGGCGGGAGCCAGCCATCGCGTCGTCACGGAAAGCGCGCGACTGGCGATGCCGGAAACAGCCATTGGCCTGTTTCCCGATGTCGGCGGCACCTGGTTTCTGAACCGTATGCCAGGCAGGCTCGGCCTGTTTCTGGCACTGACGGGGGCGTCTATCAATGCAGCGGATGCCTTGTTTATCAAACTCGCCGATGTGCATCTGCCACACGCAGCCAAAACCAGTCTGTTCGCCAGTTTGCAAGAACAGTGCTGGAGTGACGATATCGCATGCAATCATCGTTTGCTGAGTCATGTATTGCAGGCCAGCGCAGGCAACTTCAGTTCCGGGGAAAACGCAGCAGGGCCATTGCGCCGCCATTTTGATCTGATCAATCGCTTGTGCAGCAGTGCCAGTCTGGAGCAAAACATCGCCGCCATCAGCGAAGCCGGCAACGACGATCCGTATCTGCAAAAGGCCGCTGCGAACATCAGGAAAGCCTGCCCGGCATCCATGCGCATCGCCCATGCCTTGCAGGAACGCGGCAAGCATTTATCGCTGGCGCAGGTTTTCCGGCTGGAGCTGAATACGGCCTTGCGCTGCACCCAGGCGCCAGATTTTGCCGAAGGCATACGCGCCCTGCTGATCGATAAAGACCTGATGCCGCGCTGGCAAACCGCATCACATTCACGCTCTGACAGCGCATGGCAAGACGATTTTTTCCGTAGTCTGTGGCCGCCGCATCGGCACCCGTTGCGCGATCTGGACGCAGAAGAAAAAGCAATCGCAGCTTAACCCGCTTTATCCATGCGCCTTGCAAGCCATTTTCATCCGGAAAGGCGCATGGATATTGCGACATCAACTTTCAACTTTTAAGGAGAACAGGATTTTTGCCTGAACATTCCGGCAAAAATCCTGAATGACAAAATGACTTCCCTTCCGACTATCGCCTTTATCGGCCTCGGCAATATGGGCGCGCCGATGGCCCTGAATCTGCGCAAAGCCGCTTACCCCTTGCGCGTGTTTGATCTGGCCGCCAACGCCATGCAGGCGCTGAGCGCAGCCGGTGCCTATGCGGCCTCGTCTGCCAGCGATGCCGTACGCGACGCTGCCATTGTTATCAGCATGTTGCCTGCCAGTCGTCATGTCGAGCACTTGTATCTGGGACACAACGATGG
>JAGWUK010000545.1 GCA_028868455.1 Burkholderiales bacterium
TTGTTTATTGGTGTCCGCATAGTGATGGCCTTAATCATGTTGGCCGTAGATGCGTTGATTAAAGCGAGTGGCTTGTCATTAGCAGACCGTGGACTTGGTGGCATTTTCGGATTGGCCAGGGGATGCATACTGGTTTTGGCTGCCGTCTTAGTCTGCGGTATGACGGCGATTCCGCAACAGGCGTTCTGGAAACAAGCTTTGTTAAGTCCGGTAGCCGAAGCTGCGGCACAGACTATCATTCCCTTTTTGCCTGAATCTATTTCAGCGCACGTAAAGTTTTAATTGTTTTTTTTTAGGAGTCCACCATGTGTGGCATCGTAGGTGTAGTTTCAAATGGTCCCGTCAATCAGCTGATCTATGACGCATTGTTGCTGTTGCAGCACCGCGGACAAGATGCGGCAGGTATCGCAACCAGCCACGGCAACAAGTTTGCCATGCATAAAGCAAACGGTTTGGTACGCGATGTATTTCGCACGCGCAATATGCGTTCCCTTCCAGGTAATGTCGGTATTGGTCAGGTGCGTTACCCGACTGCTGGTTCAACTAGCGAAGAAGAGGCGCAACCGTTCTATGTCAACGCGCCATTTGGTATTGTCTTGGCTCACAACGGCAATCTCACTAATGCCGTTGAATTAAAAATAGAGCTTTTTAAAAACGACCGTCGTCATCTGAATACCGATTCTGACTCGGAAGTCTTGCTGAATATTCTCGCGCACCAGATTCAGGAAGTGACTAGTGGCTATTCATTGGATCCTGCGGCTTTGTTCCGTGCTGTCGCGATGTTGCATCGCCGTGTGCGCGGCTCGTATGCCGTAGTCGCTCAGATCGCTGGCTACGGCTTGCTGGCTTTTCGCGATCCTTTTGGCATTCGCCCATTGTGCATAGGCGTATCACAAAACGACAAGGGTACCGAGTACATGATCGCCAGTGAATCCGTTGCACTGGAAGGCCTGGGCTTTAAATTTTTGCGCGATGTGACGCCTGGCGAGGCATTATTCATCGATCTTGACGGTAATCTGCACAGCGAGCAATGTGCAGATAATCCTAGCCTGAATCCATGCGCATTCGAATATGTTTATCTGGCACGGCCAGATTCGATTATCGATGGTGCTTCGGTCTACCTTACCCGTTTAAAAATGGGTGAGTATCTTGCTGAAAAAGTACGGAATCAATTCCGCGATGGCGAAATTGATGTCGTCATGCCGATTCCGGATTCCTCGCGTCCATCCGCGATGGAGCTGGCTCTGAGTTTGAATCTCGATTATCGCGAAGGTTTTATCAAAAACCGCTATATTGGCCGAACTTTCATGATGCCTGGTCAGGCAATACGCAGAAAATCAGTACGCCAGAAGTTAAATGCAATCAGTTCTGAATTTAAAGGGAAAAACGTCTTGCTGGTTGACGATTCCATCGTAAGGGGAACAACCAGTCGGGAGATCGTGCAAATGGCGCGTGAATCCGGTGCAAAACGGGTCATCTTTGCCTCAGCTGCACCACCAGTGCAATTTCCGAACGTGTATGGTATCGATATGCCAACCCGCAGCGAACTCATTGCTTATGGACGGACCGAAGAAGAAGTCTGTCGTGAAATTACTGCCGACGCGTTGGTATATCAAGACGTCGCTGCAATGAAGCGTTCAATTTCAGACGTGAACCCATCGTTAAAAAATATCGAGGCCTCGTGTTTTGATGGTTTTTATATTACCGGTGATGTTTCTTCTGCCTACCTCGATAAACTGGAAGCAGCTCGCAATAAGCCGCGTCCTGATACAGAGGATTTGCTACGATCGCAACTAAATTTGAATCTGGCTGCGACGGCTGATTAAAATTTTTAGATGTAAGAAATAAAACGCTCATATTTAATTAGATATGAGCGTTTTATTTTTTTCCGGATGCGAGAATTTTTAAAAACTGACACGTGGCACGTTTGTATGTCTCCGATTGGAATGGGCTTTTTAAAATGGTTTGGTTTGATACCATCACTGTGAATTTGTAGTAGCTTAAAATTTCACTGAAAATCGGATTTGTAACCACCGCATGAGAGACCCGATAATTGGTAACTTTTGGAACAATTCTTCTGCCGTATCCCAATAATCGCGATGAATGTTCACCATACCATTTTCGTCAAAAACAAAATGCGTTCCTCCATTTATTGAATACTCTTTCCCTCTAAGTCGAAATATAAAGACCCACGTAACAAAGCACTGACGATTTTGTTCGATACGATCGACTACAACGAACCTCGGATTTTCAGTTGTCTCAAACATATGCGTAAAAATTGCGGCAATATTCTCGACGCCAAATACGTCATTAAACGGATCCTTAAAATGCGCATTAGTGTTATAAAAACGGGTAATGTCAGCGACGCTAAGTGGTGTCAGGGTCGTGTACCACTCCAATAAATTATCCAAAGTTGTCATTAAGTTTTTAAAAATTGAGATAGCAAGAAAAACCGTAAACAATAAGGTAATATTTGTATTAACTTCATAACAGCAGTAAAGCGCCATGGGAAATGAATTTCAAACCGCCCAGCGCGAATTCCTCGCAGTATCGCTAAGGCAGCTTGACGCGGCGTTTGCAAAGCGGGCATGGAGAAATTGTTTTTTTTCGTTAATTCAGTTTCCACGAAGCCAGGGTTGATCAAGTAAATATTCAAACCTTTCTTATGTAAATCGCCATAAAGATTTTCTGCGAGATTAATTAATCCAGCCTTACTTGGCCCATAACTGCTGGCATTCGGCAAACCAACATAGCCTGCCACGCTTGCGACTAATGCGATGCCGCCACTGCCACGCATTATCATATCGGGTAAGACAGTCTCAAGTGTCCCGTAGACACTAACAAGGTTGATGCCCATGGTAGATTCGGCGGTCTTCATGCTAACTTCCCAACTTCTCTGCGG
>JAGWUK010000546.1 GCA_028868455.1 Burkholderiales bacterium
CAAGTTGCCACGCATTAGCATCTATGGTCTGGTTGGATTCGCGCTGGCCAATTCACAGATCGGCTTTTTGTCACACATGGATCACAGCTCCGTGCTGTTGCTGGCCAATATTGCCTTCGGACTGATCCTGTTTGAATTTGGTTACCGCATTAATCTGCGCTGGCTGCGCACCAACCCCTGGATAGGCGTGACCGGACTGGTCGAGTCCGGCGTCACTTTTCTTGCGGTCTACAGCGTGGCGCAATGGTACGGCACCTCCATCCTGGTCTCCTTATTGCTGGCGGCACTGGCCATGTCCACCTCACCTGCCGGTGTCTTGCGCGTAGTCAATGAACAACGCAGCTCCGGCCAGGTCACGGAGCGCATCCTGCATCTGTCGGCGATCAATTGCGTGCTCGCCGTTTTTGCATTCAAGGTCATCGTCGTCTTCTGGGTGTTCCAGACGTCCGGTAATTTGCTGCAAGCCGCCTCGAACAGCGTAGTAGTCCTGAGCGCCTCTGTCGCGCTGGGTGCGATCTTCGGTATTGTGCTGCCAGTCATTTTGCGACGACTGGGCAATATGGCGCATGACGCGACCGTGGCGTTCGCGTTTGCCGTGATCTTGCTCGTTGCGCTGACGCACGCGGCCAAACTGTCGCCGATCCTGGCGACTCTGACCTTTGGACTGATGGCGCGCCATCGTCGCGTGACGCTCAGTCAGGCACAGAGAAATTTCGGCGCACTTGGGGATTTGCTGACGGTCATGTTGTTTGCGTTTGCGGCCTCCACCTTGGAATGGCAACGCGTCGTGGCCGGTGCCGGTCTGGGTCTGGCATTAGTCGGCGTGCGCTTCGGCACCAAAATTATTTCCACGGCTGCATTGGCGCACGTCAGCGGCATTTCCGTTCGCAAAGGCGCGCTGACCGGTGTCGCACTGGCGCCAATTTCTGTTTTTGTCATCCTGACGCTGGAGCAAACCCGCTATCTCGGCATCGCCTTAGTCGATGAACTGGCAGCGCTGGCGGCGATGACGCTACTGCTGGAAATCATCGGGCCGGTCATTACGCAACGCGCGCTGATTCTGGCAAGAGAAACCCCCGATAAGAAGGAGCACTGATATGCCGCTCGAACCCTTTCAAACCTCGAAAGCGCTGTCCCTGGGTGTAGAACTGGAATTGCAACTGGTGAGTTTTTCAGACTTCGATCTGACCTCCTCCAGCCCTGACTTGCTGTATTTGCTCAACCGCAAACCTTTTCCCGGCAATGTCACGCCTGAGATTACGGAAAGCATGATAGAAATTTGCACCGATGTGCAAACCAGCTATTCCGGTGTGCTGAATCAATTGCAGGAAATCCGCGACACCCTGGTACATGCGGGCGACAAACTCAACATCGGTATCTGCGGCGGTGGCACACATCCTTTCCAGCGCTGGACGGAAAGGAAAATTTTTTCCAAGCCGCGCTTCAAGGAAGTCTCGGTGTTGTACGGCTATCTGGCCAAACAGTTCACCATCTTTGGTCAGCATGTGCATATCGGCTGCACCTCCGGTGACAACGCCCTGTTTCTGCTGCATTCGCTGAGCCGCTATGTGCCGCACTTTATCGCCTTGTCGGCATCGTCGCCGTATGTGCAGGACGGAGATACTTTATTCGATTCAGCGCGCCTGAATTCTGTCTTCGCGTTCCCCTTGTCCGGGCGTGCGCCATTTTTATTGAACTGGGACGAATTTGAGCATAAGTATTTTTCCAAAATGGAGAAGACTGGCGTCGTCAAGAGCATGAAGGATTTCTACTGGGACATCCGCCCCAAACCGGAGTACGGCACGATAGAGTTGCGCGTGTGCGATACGCCATTGACGGTAGAACATGCAGCAGCGCTGGCTGCCTATCTGCAAGTGCTGTGCGCCTACCTGCTGGAACGCCACGAACCGCCACCGATTGAAGACGATTATCTGGTCTACAACTACAACCGGTTTCAGGCCTGTCGTTTTGGGCTGGATGGTTCTATCGTTCATCCAAAAACCTACGAAACGCGCTCGCTACGGGAAGACATTCTGGCCACGCTGCGCGCGATGGAACCGTATGCAGAATCGCTGGGTGCCCTGCCTGCCCTCGCCCATCTGTATCAGACCACGCACGAAGGCAGCGATGCCCATTATTTGCGTCAGCAGTTCAACGAAAGCGGCAGCACCGAAGGTATCGTCGACGCCGCGATACGGCGCTTCAGAAACGATACGAAATAAAGACGACAGCGTTTCGTCGATCTGAAAGACGGCTCATCCGCATGAAGCGGTTGAGCCGTTTTCATTTATTCTTCGCCGGTCAGTTGCAGAAAATAATCGAGGATATGGAAATGGTCGTCAAAAAACTGCTCTTCCATTGCCAGTAAATCCGCAATCGGTACCCAGCGTGCCTCTGCTGCGTCATCTGCTGCCTCGATATCGGGAAAATGTTCTAGTTGCAGATCGAAAAAATGCGCATGTGTAATGGTACGTCCGCGCAAACTGCGCTCCGGATGATCAAATACCTGCACGGCGACCAGTGCATTTTCCAGCGTCGAGGCAAAAAAGGCCAGCTTGGTTTCTTCGCATAATTCACGTATTGCGCCCTGTATCAGACGTTCATTCTGATCCAGAAAACCGCCCGGCAAAGCCCATAAACCCTTGCCAGGAAATCCGCCACGCTGTACCAGCAAGACTTTGCCGGCATTTTTAACCACTGCATCGACCGTGCAAAAAATCGGCGGGTACGGTGCAAATTTCCACGCGGCCTTGTATTGCAATAGCTGCATATGTTCCGCCGCCAGTGCAGCGTAATACGGTAAAGCGCACCACGCTTTCAGGTATTGACGGATACTCAGAGGGACTTGCGGCTCAATGACTTTCAGCGACACATCGAGATTTTCTGCTTCAAACAAAACGCG
>JAGWUK010000547.1 GCA_028868455.1 Burkholderiales bacterium
GGATGTCACTGAAATAGTTTTGCCGAACGAACTTCCCGAAACTTATGTCAGTCGCGTCACCAAAGAAAAGGCGGAAATGGCATGGAAAGTCATGCACATGCGCAAACTACCAATGCGCCCAATACTGACTGCTGACACAACGGTAGTGTTGGGGCAAAGCATTCTGGGAAAACCTGCCGATCGGCAGCAAGCCTATGACATGCTCAAGCTTTTATCGGGTAAGACACATCAAGTTTTTACCAGCATTGCCGTACATTTCGCGCATGGAAATTCGGTAATCACACAAAAATCCGAGGTCACATTTGCAGAACTGGACGAACAAAGCATACAACGCTACTGCAAAAGCACAGAACCGTATGACAAGGCGGGCGGTTATGGAATTCAGGGAACAGCCGCTCGCTTTATTTCCTACATCAGCGGCAGTTATTCTGGCATCATGGGGCTCCCCTTGTATGAAACCTGCCAATTGCTGCGCCAGGCCGGCATTTTTATCCCTTAATCTCTGAAGTCCATGAGCGAAAACATCCTCATCAATATTACCCCGCAAGAAACGCGCGTTGCGCTGACATTTCAAGGTGCAGTGCAAGAGTTACATATAGAGCGCACTTTATCGCGCGGCCTGGTTGGCAATATATATTTGGGTAAAGTCGTCCGTGTGCTGCCTGGCATGCAATCAGCGTTCATTGATATCGGACTAGATCGTGCCGCGTTCTTGCATGTCGCTGATATTTGGGATGCCAGACCTCAGGATAACAACGGCAATGCTAACGCACCATTAACACCGATAGAGAAAATCCTGTATGACGGACAGTCGGTCACTGTCCAGGTGGTCAAAGACCCCATTGGCACCAAAGGTGCACGGCTTTCAACGCAGATATCCATTGCCGGACGCATGCTGGTTTATCTGCCTCAGGACTCTCATATCGGCATTTCTCAAAAAATCGAAAATGAAGCTGAAAGGGAAGCTCTGAGAAGCAAAGTGCAGGGACTTCAGCAACAGGATGAAAAAGGTGGGTTCATTGTTCGCACAATGGCTGAGGACGCGTCAGACGAAGATCTGAAAGCAGACGTAGACTACTTGCGCAGAACATGGGCAACGATCGTTCAGCTTGCCAAAACTCAGCCTCCTACAACATTGTTGTATCAGGATCTCAATCTCGCACAACGGGTTTTGCGAGATTTCGTGAACGAAGAAACGGACAGCATTCAGGTAGATTCACGTGAGAATTTTCTGATGTTGCAAGAATTCGGCAATCGTTATATGCCGTCCGTACTCACCAAGCTTCAGCATTACACCGGTGAGCGGCCGCTTTTTGATTTACACGGCGTAGAAGAGGAAATCGAACGCGCGCTCGGACGACGTGTTGATCTCAAATCAGGAGGCTATCTGATCGTTGACCAGACAGAGGCAATGACAACGATCGATGTCAACACGGGAAGCTTTGTCGCAGGAAGAAATTTCGACGACACCATATTCAAGACTAACCTCGAAGCCGCTCATGCGATCGCAAGGCAACTTCGTCTGCGTAATCTGGGTGGAATCATCATTCTCGATATCATCGATATGGAGAACGAAGAACATAAGGCCGCTGTGCTGGCGGAATTAAACAAGGCGCTCTCCCGTGACCGTACTAAATTATCCATTTCCGGTTTTTCAGCATTGGGGCTGGTCGAAGTAACGCGCAAACGGACAAGGGAATCACTGGCACATGTTCTTTGCGAACCCTGCCCTGCCTGCAACGGCAAAGGACAGGTCAAAACTGCCCGCACCATTTGCTACGAGATACTCAGGGAATTACTGCGCGAAGCCAAACAGTTCAATCCGCGTGAATTCAGGATCATGGCATCTCAAGTTGTGGTCGATATGTTTTTGGAAGAAGAATCGCAGCATCTGGCAATGTTAGGCGACTTCATAGGAAAGCCAATTTCGCTGCAAGTCGAAAATGTATTTCATCAGGAGCAATACGATATTATTTTAATGTAATTGAATTCCGGACTCACCTGACATCATGATTTTCAAATTACAGAATCAATTTTGTGCGGTGCGAATTCAGTATCCATTGCATCTTAAGATAAGATCAACAGCGCTTCGTCTCGTTTGGATTTCCAGGATTCGACCAAATACAGCTCGTCGATGACGCCCAATTTTTTCAATCGCCAATTAATCAGACACCATGCATAACCGGGATTTGTGGGTTGATTACGCCAGAGGTATCGGCATTTTTCTGGTTGTTGCAGGACACGTCAGTCGTGGCGTATTCAATGCAGGCATTGAAATGAATACAGAGCTGTTCAAGCTGACTGACAGTATTATTTATAGCTTTCACATGCCATTGTTTTTTTTCCTGTCAGGTTTGTTTGTCCTGCCATCTTTTGAAAAATATGGTCGCAATGGACTGATTGCTGAAAAGATCAACAGCGTCTTTTATCCTTACGTCGTCTGGTCGTTACTGCAAGGATTAATTGAAGTCGCGCTTTCGCGCTTCACAACGGCAAAGACAAGCATCCCGGAAGTATTGGCTTTTTTGTGGCAGCCACGCGCGCAGTTTTGGTTTTTATATGTACTGCTACTGATATTTGTTATAGCGGCAGTATTGTTACGTCCGCATTCAAAAAAATATAATGGCCTGTTTCCATTGTTAGCGATTCCCGCCTGGCTGGCTCAGATATTTTTTAAATTGCCCTTCCCTTTGGATTTCATTGCCAACTACGCCATTTTCTTTTTTCTCGGAATGCGATTCAATGAAATCAAGCACATTTTTCAACAAAAAAGCTTGTTGTTGACTCTCGTTGGTCTGGGCAGCTTTTTAATTTTTCAGTACCAATTCCACATTCGCCTCGGATTATTTTATGCCGACAAATCTTTACTGACCTTACCACTTGCCCTGTCCGGCATCCTA
>JAGWUK010000548.1 GCA_028868455.1 Burkholderiales bacterium
TCGGCGTTAATTCTCCGCACAGACTGCGGGCAATGGCACGTGCCGCGCTCATGAGTGGTGCGACATAAGGCAACGTGCACTGGCTACCGTCGGCCAACGTGTATTGTGCGCAATCACCGAGGGCAAAAATACCGCCAGCGCTGGTCTGCCCATTCTGATCCACCAGAATGCCGCGGTCGGTGCGCAGTTGGGCGTTGTTCGCCAGACGTATATCCGGACGCAAGCCGACTGCCGACAAAACCACATCAGTGACGATGTGCTCACCATTGGCAAGGCTGACACGGAGGCGTTGCTGATCGGTATCGATGCTGCTTGCTGTTGTTCCCAGCTTCAAGTCAATCCGCTTGTTTTCCAGTGCGTTGTGCAAACCTTGCGAAATGCTGGCTGGTGCGAGTGCCGCTAACGGTGTCGCATTGGGATCGACCAGCGTCACGGTATGGCCACCACTCGTCAGATCGTCGGCAAACTCACAGCCAATCAGGCCCGCGCCGAGTATCGTCACATGCGCTGTTGTTCCTGTCTGCTGCATTTTTTCGCGCAGCAGGGCATAGTCCTTGAGATTATTGACGGACAGCACCTGGTCGGCAGCATCACCTTTGATCGGCAGGCGGATCGCTTGCGCGCCGACTGCCAGCACCAGTTGCTGGAATTCAAATTCACCACTGCTGGTGACAACCAGCTTGTCTGCGTGCCGGATATCCAGAACCTGGGTATGCGTCAGAATGATGGCACCCAATTGCTCGGCCATCTGGTCGGCGCTCTGGCTGACCAGACTGGCAGCATGTTTGCCTTGTGCAAACGCATTCGACAACATGGGTTTGGAATAGAACCCGCCGTCATCGCCGGTGATGATCAGCAGGGAGCTACTCTTGTCCAGTTTGCGGAATTCACGGGCAACCGTGTAGCCGGCCAGGCCGCTACCGATGATGACGACAGGTGGTTTCATGATCAGATTTCCACCATGTCAAAATCGGCTTTGGCAACGCCACAATCCGGACATTCCCAATCAGCCGGAATATCGTCCCAGCGCGTGCCGGCAGCGATGCCTTCTTCAGGCAGGCCTAAGGATTCGTCATAAATAAAGCCGCAAACGATGCATTGGTAAGTTTTCATAGTGTCCTCAAAAATTTAAGTTAAATCAGGGAATCGTTGCTTGCGTGTCGGCAGGCAAACGACGTTTGTTGTATTCGTGCGCTTATTTGGCTTTCGCGTTATCCAGAACGTCCTGATAATGCCTGGCATGGCGCTCTTCGACTTTCGCCAGTGCGGCAAAGCGTTTTGCTGCGATTTCCAGCGTGCGTTTGAAGTTTTCTGCGTGCTCTTTCGATTCTGCAATTTGCTCATCATATTCAGCGACGGCAGCATGATTGCCTTCTTCTACGGCCAGATGACGGAACTTCGGATACATTTCTGTGTATTCATAGGTTTCACCTTCAATGGCAATTTCCAGCGCGCGTTCCGGTGTCAGTTGCGATTTTGGGTACAGCAAATCAAGATGGCCAAATGCATGCATGACTTCCTGATCGGCGGTCGCTTCAAACGCACGGGCAATTTCTTCGGCGCCAGCTTCGCGAGCCAATTTGGCGAAATAACGATACTTGATATGCGCCATCGATTCGCCAGCAAAGGCGGATTCCAGATTTTGAATGGTGACAGAGGCAGTTGCTTGTGTGCTCATTTGTTACTCCTTGGAGGGTTAGGGTTTGTTTGCTATCAATCTGTATCGAATGATAGATTTTATAGATTGAAATGGAAAATTGATTGTTTTTACCAATCTAATAGCTAGTTCCTATCGTTAAGCATTTATCACTGTCAAACTTCGGGGTTTATGCATGAAAAGCATAAGAGTCGTACAAATACGTATAAAGTTAGAGGGTTCACTCTGCTAGAATCGCAGACCAACCGTAAGTTTTCCGTAAGCAAAATAGAAAGAAGGTCGACCCTATGGATTCGTCATCAGATCAAAAAAAGGAACAAATTCGTCAGCAATTGCGACACGCGGCGCTGGAATATCACGAATGCCCGACCCCCGGGAAAATCAGCGTGACGCCGACCAAGCAATTGACGAACCAACGCGATCTGGCATTGGCGTATTCCCCCGGCGTTGCCGCCCCGTGCGAAGAGATCGTGGCCGATCCGACGGCAGCATTTAAATACACGGCGCGCGGTAATCTGGTTGGCGTCATCACCAATGGTACGGCGGTGCTGGGACTGGGCAATATCGGCCCGCTGGCTTCTAAACCGGTGATGGAAGGTAAGGGCGTCTTGTTCAAGAAATTTGCCGGTATTGATGTCTTCGATATCGAAGTCAATGAATCCGATCCCGATAAATTGGTCGATATTATTGCTGCGCTGGAACCAACGTTTGGCGGCATTAATCTGGAAGACATCAAAGCGCCGGAATGCTTTTATATCGAACGCAAACTGCGTGATCGCATGAAAATCCCGGTCTTCCACGACGACCAGCATGGTACGGCAATCATTGTCGGCGCTGCCATCATCAACGGCTTGAAAGTCGTCGGCAAGGACAAGAAAGATTGCAAAATGGTGGTCTCTGGCGCGGGTGCTGCTGCACTGGCGTGTCTGGATCTGATCGTTGACCTGGGTTTTCCGATCGAAAATATTTTCGTCACCGATCTGGCAGGCGTAGTCTACAAAGGCCGTGCAGAATTGATGGATCCGGACAAAGAACGCTTTGCACAGGAAACTTCGGCACGCAGCCTGCGTGATGTGATTCCTGGTGCCGACATTTTCCTTGGCTTGTCGGCCGCCGGTGTCCTGAAGCAGGATATGGTCAAATTGATGGCCGACAAGCCCTTGATTTTGGCATTGGCCAATCCAACGCCGGAAATTTTGCCGGAAGAAGTCAAGGCAGTACGTGACGACGC
>JAGWUK010000549.1 GCA_028868455.1 Burkholderiales bacterium
TACATCGTGGCGCAGCTGGGTGCCTGGCAAACCGGTACCCGTCACGCGCATTTGCCGGATTGCATGCAGCAGATTGCGTCAAAACTGGCTCCGCAAGATGTGGGTGCGGTTTCGGCCTGGCTGGCGGCGCAGACCATGCCGAATCCGGCGACGGCGGTGAATGCACGCGATTTGCCGCATTTCACATTGCCGCTGAATTGCGGCAGCGTTCCTCAGCCATGAATGCCGTTACTGATGCAGTCATCGATGCAGTCCTGGATTCAGTCATTCATTTAGCAAATTAATTAGCGCGGGTTCACATGAAAAAAATTGTTCTTTCACTGTTGTCGGTGCTGGTTATCGCAGTAATGAGCGTGGCGCTGTACGGTAAATATCTGGTGGATGATCATCGTGCCGATCAGCATTTCGTCTCGTCGCAAGCAGCGGCGCCGGATGCGGCGCAAATTGCCCGCGGTGCCTATCTGGCAAAGGCCGGGAACTGCATGGCTTGTCATACGGTGCGTGGCGGGCCCGCCTATGCAGGCGGGCGCGTGATTCAATCGGAATTCGGTGATTTTATTGCGCCCAATATCACACCGGACGTAGCGACTGGTATCGGGTCCTGGAATGCCGAAGATTTTTGGCAGGCGCTGCATAACGGCAAATCGCGCGACGGCAGTTTGTTGTACCCGGCATTTCCGTATACGAATTACACGCTGATCACGCGTAGCGATGCCGATGCGATGTTTGCCTATCTCAAGACCGTGAAAGCCGTTGAGCATCGTAATCTGCCGCACAGCTTGCGGTTCCCATATAACCAGCGGGCATTGCTGGCATTCTGGCGTGCTGCGTATTTTCGACCGGCTGTGTATCGCGTCAATCCGCAACAATCTGCCCAATGGAATCGTGGCGCCTATCTGATCAATGGCTTAGGTCATTGCAGTGCATGTCACAGCGGTCGCAACGCGCTGGGCGCGAATGGCGGCAGTACGGATTTTTCTGGCGGTGCGTTGCCGCTGACGACCTGGTACGCGCCGTCGCTGGTGGCAACCGCTGAAGCCAGTCAGGCACATGCTGCGTTACCACAGATTCAGTCTTTGCTGAAACACGGCATCACCGCGGACGCTGTGGTTACCGGGCCGATGGCCGACGTAGTCAGCGATAGTTTGCAGCATTTGTCGGATGCGGATATCGCGGCGATGAGTCAGTATCTGCGCGCCATCCCGACTCAGCAAGCCGATGCTCCCGATAGTTTGGATCAGATGCTGGCAGAGCAGGCGGTTGGCAAACAGACGATGGCGATGATCATGTCCCAGGGGGCGGTTTTGTATAAGACGCATTGCGCTGATTGTCATGGCGCCCAGGGGGACGGCGTCGCCAAGGTATATCCGCCTTTAAAGGCTAATCGCGCCGTGTTGTCGGCTTCACTGGCCAACCCTTTGCGGTTGATTTTGTCCGGTGGATTTCCACCCGCAACCGGCGGTAATCCTCGACCCTACAGCATGCCGCCTTTTGGCCCGGTTCTGTCGGATGCCGAAGTTGCTGTTGTGCTGACGTATGTGCGTAATGCCTGGGGCAATCAGGCGGGTGTCGTGACCTCGGCAGATGTCAATCGCTATCGCACGGCACCGCTGGATTAATCTGGATTGGCCGATGCTGCGCGTACAACGCACAGTGCGCAGCGACAAATTGATGACAATTGCGCGACATTTTCAGGCACACTTTATTTAGCAAAAGTTCTACGATGTCCTTGCTCGAATGAATACATTCTGACTGAGGAGGGACTCGATGAAACGCTTTACATCCATGCTTGCGTATGCACTTGCTGGCAGCGTTGTCAGCTTGCTGACAGCCTGCGGTGGCGCCGCAGGCAATGGCGTCACCGGTGCGCGCCCGACCGCGCTGAGTGGCACTGCGGCCACCGGTATGGCAATTGCCGGTGCCAACGTCAGCGCCAAGTGCCGCGCGGGCGGCGCAAGCACTACCACCAATGCGGACGGCGGCTTTCAGGTCGCCGTGGCAAACGGCAGTTTGCCCTGCCTGCTGGAAGTCACCAATCCGGCGGACGGCAACAAGCTGCACTCAATCGCTGTCAATTCCGGCGTCGTCAATATCACACCGCTGACCGAGATGGCGTCGGCACGCTTACTGCATGCCGACATGACCACGATGTTTGCCGGATTTGATCCGAATGTATTGGAAAAAGCCGTCTTTGCAGCCGCCATCAAACTGGCGCAGGACGATGTCAGCACCGTATTGCAAGGCATCGTCGATACCAGCAAACTCAGCGATTTTTTCTCCACACCGATGAAAGCCGCTACACCGGCCAATCGCAGTGGCGGCGATGCGCAGGATCAATTACTGGATCAGCTGAAACTGAAAATGTCCGGCACGCAGTTTTCCAATACCTTGCTGCTGTTGCAGCAGGCCGCGCCGACAGGCAAGCCAGTGGTCAACAGTGATCCTGGCTTTCAACCCACGCTGGATTTGTTGCCAGCGTCCATGATGATTGCCATTGGTGGCAAGCAGAGCTTTGGCGCTGCCATCAATTACCCGCCCAATGTGCGCTATCTGCGCCAGCCAGTGAAATGGGCCGTCGAAGAAAATGACGGTGGCAGCATCAGCATCAATGGTGAATACACCGCACCGCAAACGCCAGGCGTGTTTCATGTTCTGGCTCAACGTGAGGATTTTCCGGAAGTCAGCGCGACCGCAACGGTGACAGTCAATACGGCCGTTCAGCCTGCCTTTACGCCGTATCTGACTGTGCGGGATCGCACCGTGCATCTGAACCCCGGCGATAGTTATTTCTTTTCTGCCGCGATCAATTATAGGACTTACGCAAAACCGCCCCAGCGGCGTTATAGCTCCTAGTCGTACGATCTGTACTGCCTTCGTCGCTATG
>JAGWUK010000550.1 GCA_028868455.1 Burkholderiales bacterium
CTGGCGCAATTCGACCAGATGCAAAGCATGATGAAAAAATTGCGTGGCGGCGGCATGATGAAAATGTTGCGCAGCATGAAGGGAATGATGCCCGGCAAACGTTGAAATCCACAGGCGAAAAAATCGCCGGATAGCAGGGAAAACCTGTCTATCCGGCTTTTTTTTGCTCGTAAATCCAACGCTGCAGCAATTCCGGCAGATTTTCGATAAAAAGCCACAAAAAACACTTGCATCCCTGTAAAAACCGCACCACTATTAGCGATGCGTGAAGTGACGCAATGCAGGAGCTTTTCAAAACGATCAAAGCTCCGTCCACGAAATTTGTGAAGGAGGCTATTTATGGCAACAGCAGCAAAAAAACCAGCAGCAAAACCGGCCGCAGCGGCCAAGACACCAGCAGCAGCGCGTAAGCCAAATGCGGCATTCATGAAACCGATGACGATTTCCCCAACGTTGGCAGCAGTCATTGGTGCAGCACCGATTCCTCGTACAGAAGTCACCAAAAAAGTCTGGGAATACATCAAGAAGCACAAACTGCAAGATGAAGCGAACAAACGCAACATCAATGCTGACGACAAGTTGAAAGCAGTTTTTGGCGGCAAAGCACAAGTTTCTATGTTTGAAATGACAAAACTCATTTCTGGTCATTTGTCTTAATCGTTATCGGACCAGTTACTAGTTGCTTTGGGAGACTAGTCCGGGGAGTAGCGTCCCACCCAAACAAAAATGCCCGCATCGCGCGGGCATTTTTGTGTTTACAACGCTGGCAACGCATTGCTGTTTATTTACAGATGACCGCAAGACATCGGTACGCCGGGCATTTCATTACCTATGATTTCTCCGGCTTTGCGATGCAAGATGCAATAGCTGCCGGACGGTGTAATGACTTTGGTCACCGGACGGCCATCAAACAATGTGTGCGATTCTTCCCTGAAGTTGTCGCGCGAAACGGCTGCAGCAGCAATGCGCCTTCCGAATGCATCCATCGATTTCATTTGCGGAACAGCCGACGCGCTGCCCCTCTCCTGCGCTTGAAAATCCTTGCGGAGCGATGAATAGACAGCGCGGATATCCCGATTGAGCCTTGGAGTCAATTCTGCAGCCACAGGCTCGCCACGCTTGTCTGAGGCAGATACGGCGCTGTCCACCGCCACCGGCACAGGCAAAACGGCAGGCGGTGTTCTGGATGTATGGGTAGTGATTGCGCGTGATATGACCGGGCTGCTGTCTATGGTCTTCGGCAAAACGCGCGACGGCGTGGCGAAAAATGTTAATTGCATCGTCGACTCGCGTGCCGGCTGTTCCCGATCGCTGTTCTGACGCAATGCAAGGTGTCGCCAGTTCAGCAACAACAAGACATGCAACAAAAAAATGGGCAGTAAAAATGACCAGCGTACGGATGATGTCGAAACACCGTACGGCATCATTTCTTGTATTCCCAATGCTTCCAGTTCGCCAGCACCGCCTTGGGGTATTCTGGCCGGCCACGACTACCGTTATAGCGCCCCAATGCGAGGTAAAGATCGCCATTTTCCATATCGATGTACATGCGTAAAATCGAACATCCGTAACGCAGGTTGGATTGCATCTGGAACAGTTTTTTGGCATCGCCGTCCCCAATCACGCGCGTCCAGAACGGCATGACCTGCATATACCCGCGTGCACCAACGACCGATGTCGCATATTTGCGAAATGCGGATTCGACCTGTATCAGGCCCAGCACCAGCGCAGGTTCCAATCCAGCCCGGCGAGCTTCATACCAGATGGTTTCCAGTAGCTCTACGCGGGTACGGAAATCCGGTATGCGGCGCTTCAGACGACTGGACATTTCTCCCAGCCAGTTCAGATACTGAATCCGGTCTTCGATGTTATTGAACCTGGGTTTCGGAGGAGCGGCGTCGGTAATGGCTTTGGACAAGGCGAGACGAACCGAATCCGCCATCGCCTCTTCTTTTTGATTGCCCGCCAGCACCGGCGTTGTGTGGCCAAGCACCAGCAAAAAAACAGCGATGGCGCGATACAAAAAGCGACGTCCGTTCCAGTTTTCAAACTGACGCCATTTCAGGAAAAAACCAGATACTGGGGGAGTATCTCTATTTTTCAGCCAATTGCGCAGTATATTCAAGCGCAAGAAAAAATACTCCATCCCAGTATATCAATTACCTGCAATTTTTGACTGAATGAACGTGAACATATCCGCCAACGGAACGATCGTCGGTTCTGCATCGCGGCGTCCCATGTATTCGAGCTTGCCATCCTTCAGACCACGATCGCCAATCACGACACGATGCGGCACGCCGATCAGCTCCCAATCGGCAAACATGGCTCCCGGACGTTCACCACGATCGTCCAGAATCACGTCCACGCCCGCATCCACCAGGGACTGATACAGTTGTTCGGTTTCTTTTTTAACGGCTTCGCTCCTGTCCATCCCCATCGGGCAAAGAACGACTTCAAACGGCGCGATGGCAGTCGGCCAGATAATGCCCTTGTCGTCGAAATTTTGCTCAATGGCGGCGCCCAGAATACGCGTCACACCGATTCCGTAACATCCCATTTGCAATAATTGCGGTTTGCCGTTTTCGTCCAGAAAAGTCGCTTTCATATCCTTGGAATAACGCGTGCCGAGCTGGAATACATGGCCAACTTCGATACCGCGCTGAATAGCCAGCGTGCCCTTGCCATCTGGCGACGGGTCACCTGCCACAACATTGCGTATGTCAGCCACCAGCGGCTCAGGAATATCGCGCCCCCAGTTCGCGCCGGTAAAGTGGAAATCTGCCTCGTTTGCGCCACAGACAAAATCGGCCATATTGGCGACGGTACGATCAGCCACGATGTTGACCGGTTTTTTGGTATTGATAGGGCCGAGATAA
>JAGWUK010000551.1 GCA_028868455.1 Burkholderiales bacterium
TTCGTTTTACCGATATTGTCGAAAATTCGATTGCGGGGCAGCCAGCGTCGCGTGCGTACCGCTGTACGGTGCGCCATGCGCACCGCTTCACCGGACACTCTCCTTTTTAAATCCGTTTGTTTCCCCAACCCTTGGTGCGCACGGCGCACCCTACGCAATATCTGTGCGGCTTGCGGCATGTTTTCGGTCTGCGAGGCGCGGTTTTATTGGGGCTTCGTTTTACCGATATTGTCGAAAATTCGATTGCGGGGCAGCCAGCGTCGCGTGCGTACCGCTGTACGGTGCGTCATGCGCACCGTTTCACCGGATACCCTCCTTTTTTAATCCGTTTGCTTTTCCACCATTGGTGCGCACGGCACACCCTACGCAATATCTGTGCAGCTTGTGGTGTGCTTCGCTAGGCCTTAGATTTCTGCGCAATGTTCATCAATACCAACAGGCGATTATTTGCTGGCATGGCGATGTCTTCTTGTAATTGCAATTGCACGCTGTCGGCTAATTGCACGATGTCTTCGATATCGCGCAGACCCATGTGCGGCGCCTGGGCGCGCAGGCTGGCGTCGAATTGCTGGTTGCTGGCGCTGGTGAACTGGCGATCATAATTGAATGGACCATAGATACAAAACAAGCCGCGCTCATTGAGCGCATCGGCAATGCCTGCGAACATTTGACCAACTTCCTGCCACGACATGATGTGGCAGGTATTGGCGGTGAACGCCGCATCGTAGCGCGCGTCTGGCCATGCGCTTTTACCGATATGCAGATGCAGTGGCGCGGCGATGTTGGGCAGACCGGATTCCGCGCGCCAGGCTTCTATGCTCGCATGTGATTCAAGCCGGTCGCTGGTTTGCCAATGCAGATGGGGCATGGCGTGCGCAAAGGCGACCGCGTGCTGACCGGTGCCGCTGCCGATTTCGAGCACCGTGCTGCAGTTGGCAAGCAGGCGCGATAACTGTTCGGCGATGGGTTGGCTGTTGCGCTCGCAGGCGGCAGAAAATAATTGACTCATGGGTGGCGTATCCTGACTTTGGCTGGCGGGAAAATTTTGCTACGGCATTGTAGCGCCGCGCAGCCAAACTGTGCCGGGCCATGATGCGTATCGGCACGCGGGCAGCCAGGCGTCATCAATTTTCTTCGCCGCCACGTCCTCCACTGCCCATACCTCCCATGCCACCCATGCCGCCTTTATTTCCGCGCCGACTTCCCTGGCCCCGGCTTTCGGAACCGGGACGTGCTTCTCTGGGTTTATCGGCGACACGGCTCATCTGGTCTTTCAGCAAGACTGCCATCGCGTCGCGCTGGGCATCGGTCAGCGCGTCGTAAAACGTCATCCAGTATTCGCGCAAATCCTTGTTCTCTTGTGCACTCAGGGTGTCGTCCTGATCGAGCAACAATGCCATATCGCGCAACTCTGGCGCTTTTTCTTGCAGGCGGTTTTTGATGCTGGTCTGGATTTCTGCGTGACGCTCTTCGCGCACACGCAGGATGGCTTTGGTTTTACTTTCCATCTGTTGCCACAGGTTTTTTTGATTGGCGCTGAGATTCGCCGTTTCTATATAGGAGCTCAGTATCGGGACCACATCCAGAGCACGAAACTCCCACAGATCAACCGCGTGCGCTTGCGAACACAGCAATACGGCGAGCCCTGTGGCGATGAAAATCCGTTTCGTCTCTGGAAAAATATGCGCGACCATGCCCGACTCCATCCTGTTGAAGAGAAGCGCATGATAGCGGAAGAGAATGCCCGTCAGGGTGATGGTTTTGTGCATGATATGTCGCAATCGATACATTGCGAAACATGTCAGACCGCGCAACAAATGCAACTCCATGGTTGATGCAAGCAGGCGTGCGGCATTAGAAAAAACGATGGCTGTCCCGCACGCGCATACAGCAAAAATACACATACATTTTTTTACAAAATTCATTGGCCGCAGATGCTGCTGATGAAATTCCGCCGCGCGGTCTGGCTCTTTTGTGCGTGCAATGGGCGCGCAAAACCGCTGCCCATTTTGACGAAGCGATGCAGTTACCGGCGCGTTTGCCGGAATAACCTTGATCAGTTTGAGAAAACCGGCAAGCTCTGCTATCGTTATTCATTTATTGCACATTCGCAAACAAAATGAATCGATTGCACTTCTCTTCTGCTCCGTATTTTCCTGTAGCGACGCTGATCGCTGGTTTGTCTATGTTGTTGCTACCGTTAAGCAGCAGCGCAGAAATTTATAAATGGGTGGATGCCAACGGGCAGACGCATTTTTCGCAGAACAAAGAAGATGCTGGCAAGGCCGCTGTGAAACAAGTCAAGATCATGTCCGGCACCTCGCCGACTGGCACCGCAGCGCCACAGAACTGGCAAGACAGGGAAATCGAATTCAGAAAACGCCAGATGCAAAAACGCACTGCACCTTCGCAAAGAAATGCGACGCATCAGCAAAATGCCTCCGGCGAGGCCGATTTCAGATCAGATTCCGACGCCGGTCGTTGCAATCTTGCCAGACAAGTGATCAGCGGCGGCGTCGTGCATGGCAATGGCGCCAAAACAGACAGCAATGACATCGAAGTCGCCGAACGCGATATCAAAACATATTGCCATTGATGCGCAAAGCCTGGTTCGCACATTTCAAGTCTGTCCGCCTTCACGACCTTGTGCGGCATCTGCCCTGCCGCACAGGTTTGACGCTTTGCAAAAATGATCTGACCATGAGCAAAATATGAATAAAAAATATTCCGTCGTTTCCATCGTCATCATTGCCATCTGTCTCGCTATTGCCGGCTTGTCGAAGCTTGGCGCATCGGATGCTGCGCTGGCGCCTTTTTTTATCGCTTCGCCCGGCGTTTCAAATTTGCGTGAAATATGGAATGGTCAGGTCTGGCG
>JAGWUK010000552.1 GCA_028868455.1 Burkholderiales bacterium
AGCCGATGCGTTTGTATGATCGCGATCCCATTGACGCGCGAAATCGACCAAATCTTTAGGATAGACAATGTGATCGCGGAAACTGGAATCGTCGATGTTATACAGATAGACGATGGCGGCTGCTTCGATGGCCCAATAACCGAAATAGGCCCCGCAACTCTCGTTCGTCATATTCAGATGACTATCGTGCCAGGTCGCTTTTTCCATGGCGGGGTACCAAGCATTTAAATATAACTGCATTTGCGCAACTTGCTCTTCGGATGTTTGGGCATCGCTTGCATTGAGCAAATGAATGTAAGGTAACTGGTGATACCACTCGTCTAGGTAGGGACGATCAGGTAACTCATGACCTATGAGTTCTTCATACATAGCGTCTTCGCCGTCATAGGCGGAGCCAGCAATTAGGGAATGAATGCGGACGATAAGGTCACGTCTGTGTAATAGAATCGCTAAACTTACTAATTGAAGGATGCATTCAAAGTCGTCTATCTCTTGAAATGCGAATATGGGGGAAGCCTTGTTTTGGCTATATTCCCGCTTATATTTTGCATATTCCTCATACGCACGAACCACGTCTGACAACTCGGTGCGCAAATTGTCTAAAGTCTCGCCAGACGTAAATTTGAGCATGTAATTTGTAAAAAAGTAATCGGCAAAATTCCATGCGCTATTTTGCCGATCGTAGCCACTTTTATGACCAGATATTCTTTCTTCGACGTTTAAGGAAACAATATTCAGAAAGAAATTCTTGGTTGCCAGAAACGCAGATTCGTTGAGGAATTGCTGCCTACGTAATTCATGAAATTGCATTATTTCTCCCACTCGATTTGGATTAATTACTTTAAAGTTCTATATCAAGATTAAGTTTTTTTAGTTTTTGATTGACGGCAGCCTTCACTTCTTGCTCATCATGCCTGTGAGTTGATGGGATATCATGGTTTGTGTGTAGGTCGTGTTTTCCTGGTGCTCCATTTAATAATGCTTTTTCATGCAAGATTGCAGTCGGTAAGTAAAAAGGGGGGTAGAACAAGTGCCTCGAATATACTTTGTTGCCGTGTTCTCTAATGTCGTAAATAATGCTTTGATCAGATATTGCAGCTCGAATATTTTTCGCTATCCATTTTTTGCTCATCTGAACTAAAGGCTCTGGCTGGCTGAATGATTTAGATTTTGCGCTTGCGCCAGAACTACTTTTTTTGCTAGGCTGATTAGCATTACGCCCTGGTTTTCCTGCACGTCCCCCGCCTGTTTTTTGCACTGAGTTGACAGCATCTCCTTGCGCCGTATCCGGCTCCAGCAACTCCTCCGGTTTGGGTAAAACCGCATCCTTGATACGTCTGGCATTATCCCCGAGCTTGGACGATACCCCCGGTTTGCTGCTGGGGTTTTTGGGGGCTTTCTTGACGACAGAGGCTTTTGATTCCACGATGGCGTAAGGCTTGCCGCCATTGTGCGGGTCGCCCAGTTGCACTTTCCAGACACCATCAATGCCGGTCCCGTGTGCTTTGGGTGCAAACAACTGATTGAGCTTGGTATTTTCATTGAGCTTACCCGGAAAGGTCTTGTCCGGACGTTGCTTCCAGAGTCCCTGCGTTCCCTGATCATGGGCGCTCCAGTCCTTACCCCAGCCGTAATGTTCATATAAGAAATAGTCCGTGATATGCTCCCCAACGATCCCTGTCAGACTTTTACCGATTTCTTCAATGGCGGCAACACCGATTTGTGCATTGGTCGTCGCATGGCTTTGCGATGGCATAGGTGCATTTTTGCCGGTCTTGGCAACGACATCGGCTTTTTTTGCTGGCTTGATGTCTGTCGGAGAAGTTTTGGCGCGTGTACCAATCAACTGCGAAGCATTATTCCTTTGCTGTTTTTTCCAATGCACCAGCTTAACGGTCACCAGCATGACCATGGCGGGTAACTCGGCACGTACCAGCGTCATGCCTGAACTGATTGCCATCTGACCTTGTTGTGGTAGCTCTTCATATACCCACGATGACTCAATCGATGACTGCACCGTACCCAGATAAGCTTTCAAACCGCTGGCATCAAAGAGTTTATCGAGCAAGGCTTCCGGACTGGTCTTGATGCCGATCTTATCCGTGATCAGGCGCAGCACATCGAACAAAATAGGCACATAACGATCCGGATGTTTGTTGACGATACGGATCGTTTTCTTGACGCCAGCACCGGCACCCGGCACCCATCCAACCAGTGCCAGTACCAGATCAAACTTGGCTTCCATTTCCTCGGTGGGCTGGGTGCTGTTATGCAGCCGCAGCAAACATTCGACTGTATCGTAAATGTTGATAGCCTGACCTAGAAAGGGCACCAGACCGGTGGCTACTGCCACGCCAATATCTTGCATTGCTTCAGCAATTGCGGCTTGATCGGCTGGGGTAAATTGTGTGTTTGCGGTGGCAACTTCACTCATTGAATATTCCTTCCTGCCATGGCTTCAAGTAGGGAATCGATGTTATCGGCTGAAACGGAATGACCAAATTGTGCTAACTCCTGTTGCACCTTCTCCAGCGTCGTTTTGCCCGCGTTTTTGACTGGTTGCGGTTGGTAAGGGCGCGGGTCTTCGCCGAAATACACTTTGACTTCTCCTTGTGGAATATTTTCCAAACGGGCGTGCCCTTTGGCATCCAGCTTGCCTTCACGGATACTACCGTCGGCAAACACAGCGCGATAAGCACCGCCAGCAACCGGCGTCAGGTCGGGCCAATGATGGTTGAATTCCACAAAATTCTTTACTTGCCCCGGTACCGGCAAATGCGGCAAGGCCGGCGTACTGCTCATCGGCCCGGTCAGCTCCTTCATGCTGGCGCGAAACAGCATGGTGCCGGGGCCGTGGATCATGATG
>JAGWUK010000553.1 GCA_028868455.1 Burkholderiales bacterium
AGCGCCGTGGTGCCATCAAGAACCGCGTCAGCATTGAGCAGCGGCCCGCTATTGTTGATCAAAAGATCCGGCTAGGTGATTGGGAAGGTGATACGGTCATTGGGAAAAAGAGCCTGTAAATAAATTTGTGTAAATGTCCGCGGCCTATTAACCTCACACGAGGAATTGACCGATGGACATTGTAATGGATAGAGAAAAACTAAAAGCGCTAGCAAAAGAGCTAGCGAAAGACATCAAGAGCGAAGCTGACCTCAACATGCTGTCGAGGGAGTTACTGAAGCTCACTGTTGAAACGGCGCTCAGTGCCGAATTAACCGAACACCTTGGCTATGAGAAGCATGCCGATAGCAAGCCTGGTCGCGGAAATGCTCGTAATGGCAGCACAGCCAAGCGACTCAAAGGTTCACATGGTGAAGTTGAGATTTTGACGCCGCGCGACCGTGACGGCAGTTTCGAACCGCAGCTCGTGCGTAAAAATCAAACCCGCCTCACCACCATGGATGACCAAATCCTCACGCTCTACGCCAAAGGATTGACTACCCGTGAAATCGTCGACACCTTCAAAGAAATGTACGACGCTGACGTATCGCCTACGCTCATTTCTAAGGTCACAGATCGCGTTCTGGAGCAGATCACCCAATGGCAATCCCGTCCACTCGATCCCATTTATCCCATCGTTTATCTAGACTGTATCGTCATTAAAATCCGTGACAATATGCGCGTCGTCAACAAAGCCATTTACCTTGCATTGGGAGTGAATATGGAAGGCAAGAAGGATTTGCTTGGACTCTGGATGTCAGACAATGAAGGGGCTAAATTCTGGCTGTCAGTGCTCACCGAGCTGAAAAATCGTGGTGTACAAGACATCCTGATTGCCTGTGTCGATGGTCTCAAAGGATTTCCAGAGGCAATTGCAGCGGAATATCCTGAAACCCGTATTCAGCTCTGCATCGTCCACATGGTGCGCAACAGTTTGAAGTATGTCTCTTGGAAAGATTACAAAGCAGTCACTGCTGATCTGAAGCGAATTTATCAGGCCACTACGGAAGATCAAGCTTTGGCGGAGTTAGATCGTTTTAGCCAGCAATGGGGTGAGCTATATCCGCAAATTGCCAAGTCGTGGACAACACACTGGGTCAATCTGCGCACATTGTTTGAATATCCGCCAGAGATTCGCAAAGCGATCTATACGACGAATGCCATCGAATCATTGAATAGCGTCATCCGCTCGGCTACAAAACGTCGCAAGCTATTTCCAAGTGACGACTCAGCACTCAAAGTCGTCTACCTTGCGATTGCACAGGCATCAAAAAAATGGACGATGCCCATTCAGAATTGGCGCATGGCGCTGAATCGATTTATGATTGAATTTGGTGACCGTATTCAAAAATACGACCACTAAGTTGTTCCGTGGCATTTACACAGAATTTCTTACAGGCTCTTTAGGGGGAGTATATCCCTGTTGTAAAACACCTCAAATGGCGTTCGATAGCCCAGACATTTTCTAGGACGGTGATTGAGTTTATCTATAGCCAATTGCAGTGCCTTGTGACTGATGTCGTTGAAGTTTGTCTTCTTCGGAAAGTATTGTCGTAATAAGCCGTTGGTATTTTCATTAAGTCCGCGCTCCCATGAATGGTACGGATGGGCGAAATATACCTCTGCTTGCAGATGAGCGGCAATCGTTTGGTGGTCGGCAAACTCTTTACCATTGTCGAAAGTGATCGTATGACAGTGGTGAATGTGAGGCCTGAGTAAGCGGCTGATGCTCGCAGCGACACCTTTGGCATGCTTGCTATTGCGCTTGTCAGCGAGAGTGAAACGGGAGACGCGATCGACGAGGGTAATGACGACACCTTGCTGATTTTTCCCAATGACCGTATCACCTTCCCAATCACCTAGCCGGATCTTTTGATCAACAATAGCGGGCCGCTGCTCAATGCTGACGCGGTTCTTGATGGCACCACGGCGCTGAACACCGCTGGCATAGCGCTTTCGATGTGGCTTTTGGCAGCGCAGATGTTGGATTAAATTGCCTCCCGCTTGTCGATCTGCATAGATACGCCGATAAACAGTCTCATGACTGATCTTGATGGGATCTTCTATCCCTTCCACCGACAAACGCCCAAGAACTTGCTGTGGGGATAGATCCATTCGTAGATACTCAACCACTTTTTGCCAGTGAACTTCGTTGATACGCCGTGCATTGCGGCAACTAGTTTGGCGCTTCAGAGCGATTTGGTGGGCTTGCGATGGTCGCCATCCATTGCCACCTCGGTTGCGTTTCATCTCTCTTTGGATCGTCGATTTGTGGCGATTGAGGACTTGGGCAATCTCCGTGAGCGTCTTTTTTTCTAAACGGAGCGCATAAATTTGATATCGTTCGTCTTGGGATAGGTGCGTGTAGCGCATATTTGGCAACTTTCGACTGGCAGGTCAAAAAGCTCAAATGCTATCGCATCTAGCCCTTCAACCTATTGGTAAAAGTTGCACTTCGTATTTGAAACCGCGGGAACGCAAGTATCAAAAATGTGTCGATAAAAATTACAGTCCGTAAAGCAACATCCCTGAAACCCGCGAATTTACTCGATTTGCAAAGTGGCACGATGTTTGCTGTATTGTCTTCGAACCAAATTTATTAACGCATCTTAAAAATTATTCGGAGCAAACCATGACATTCAAAAAACTTGTAATCGCAGCAGCAGTTGCCTTAGTCGCATCCCAAGCTAGCGCTTCTTCTATCGTTCCTTACGCTGGTGAAGGCACTCCAGTTGTTGGCGCATCTGTTATCGCAACAGGCGGTCACGTAATTGCAAAATTCGTTTCTGGAAGCGGTTTTTACGACAACTACT
>JAGWUK010000554.1 GCA_028868455.1 Burkholderiales bacterium
CACGCAACAAGATCGTTACCGGCATCTTACGACGGCGATCGATACGGAAGAACAGAATGTCCTTAGGATCAAATTCGAAATCCAACCAGGAACCACGGTAAGGAATAATACGTGCCGAGAATAATAATTTTCCGGACGAATGTGTCTTACCACGATCATGCTCAAAGAACACGCCAGGCGAACGATGTAACTGCGACACAATAACGCGTTCAGTACCGTTGACAACGAATGATCCCGTGGTAGTCATCAAAGGCAGCTCGCCCATGTAGACTTCCTGCTCTTTCATTTCTTTGACGACTGGCTTAGTCGGTGATTCTTTATCCAGAATCACCAGACGCACTTTCGCACGCAGAGGCGACGCGTAGGTCAGTCCGCGCAATTGACATTCCTTGACGTCAAATGCAGGATCACCTAAAACGTAAGATAAAAATTCAAGACGAGCAAATCCGTTATGTGAAACAATCGGAAAGATCGATGTAAAGGCAGACTGCAAGCCTTCATTTTTGCGGTTTGACGGTGTTCTGTCTTCTTGCAAAAAGCTCTGGTAAGACTCAATTTGAGTCGCCAGTAAGAACGGAACGTTGTGGACGTTGGCGCGTTTCGCAAAAGATTTGCGAATACGCTTCTTCTCAGTAAATGAGTAGTGCATGGACACTCCGTGAGTGACAAGGAAGGATAGAGAATTCAGGATTCCTGTCACAAAAATCTATCAATTCTGCGACAAAAAACCTCAAGTCTCGGCCCTCGGTCTTAATAAACGACTAAACAACCCTGAACGACAAAGAAGACAAAGAGGAACCCTCTCTTTCAAGAGGATTCCTGCCTTTGACTTCGGCAATTCCAAAGAATTGCCTTAATACGGTATTACTTAACGTCGACTTTAGCGCCCGCTTCTTCAAGCTTTTTCTTAGCTGCGTCAGCATCTGCTTTAGCAACGCCTTCTTTAACTGCTTTTGGTGCGCCATCAACCAGATCTTTAGCTTCTTTCAAGCCCAGACCAGTGATTTCACGAACTGCTTTAATGACGCCAACTTTGTTTGCGCCAACTTCAGCCAGAATTACATTGAATTCTGTTTGTTCTTCAGCTGCTGCTGCAGGACCAGCCGCTGCTGGGCCAGATGCAACTGCTGCTGCGGAAACACCAAATTTTTCTTCGAAAGCTTTTACCAAGTCGTTCAGATCCATTACGGACATCGCGCCTACGGCTTCCAGGATATCGTCTTTGCTAATTGCCATTTGAAACTCCAATTAATTAATTACATTGATACGGTATTTGACGGAAAAAATCTTATTCTGCTACGGCTTCAGCAGCTTCAGCTACTGGCGCAGGAGAACCGGATTCTTTCTGTGCTGCGACGGCTGCCAGAGCACGGGCGAAAGCAGATACAGGAGCCTGCATCATACCAACCACTTGCGCCAACAGTACTTCACGGCTAGGAATGCTTGCCAATGCGACAACGCCAGCTTTATCCAGCGATTTGCCTGCATAGTTACCAGCTTTAACAACCAGTTTGTCATTGCTTTTTGCAAAGTCTTGAACAACTTTAGCAGCAGCAACAGCATCTTCCGAGATTGCATAAATCAACGGACCAGTCATTTCAGAAGCGAGACTTGCAAATGCAGTTCCCTCAACAGCGCGACGTGCCAATGTGTTTTTCAACACACGCATGTATACGCCTTGAGCGCGTGCGCTAGCACGCAATTGCGTCAAATGACCGACCTGGATGCCACGATATTCGGCCACGACGATAGTCTGTGCAGTTGCTACTTTTGCAGAGACTTCAGCGACGACGGCCTTTTTGTCATTCAGATTGAGACTCACGGTCAACCTCCATTAATGATATTCAGTCTATACACCGGAATGATGTACGTCCCTCATATCGTTTCGAACACGGCGTCCGAAGTTAGGAGTTTCACTGGCTGCCCAGTAATCACTACAAAACTTATTCGGGTACACCATCTGCGTTGGGCTCTGTCGATTGCTCTTCAGATATTTAACTTAAACCTAAATTTAAGCCCCACGGTCTTTGACACTCTGGATGTTTCTTACAAAACACCCAGCCCAAAGATGCGCCCAGTGCTTTTCAGCACGGGGACTTAATTTTTACTTAGCCCAGATTTGCGTGATCAATACGTACGCCTGCACCCATCGTAGATGAGATAGATACTTTACGCAGATATACGCCTTTGCTGGAAGCTGGTTTAGCTTTGTTCAATGCTTCAATCAGAGCAACCAGGTTAGATTTCAGATCACCATCAGCGAATGACTTACGGCCGATTGTTGTATGAATGATACCTGCTTTGTCTGTACGGTATTGAACCTGGCCTGCTTTTGCATTTTTAACAGCTGTAGCAACATCAGGAGTTACTGTACCAACCTTCGGATTAGGCATCAGGCCACGTGGACCCAATACTTGACCCAATGTACCAACAATACGCATTGTGTCTGGAGAGGCAATCACAACGTCAAATGGCATGTCGCCAGCTTTAACGCGTTCTGCCAGATCTTCCATACCAACGATATCCGCACCAGCTGCCTTCGCTTCTTCAGCTTTTGCACCTTGCGCAAATACCGCTACACGCACTGTCTTGCCTGTACCAGCTGGCAATACAACCGCGCCGCGGACAACCTGATCCGATTTCTTTGGATCAACACCGAGTTGAACTGAAACGTCGATAGATTCGTTGAATTTTGCTGTTGCGCATTCTTTAATCAATGCAATGGCATTATCAAACGGATACACTTTCAGGCGATCAACCTTCGTCGCGAGCAATTTTGCTTTTTTGGATAACTTAGCCATTACAGACCCTCCACCGTGATGCCCATGGAACGAGCGGAACCTGC
>JAGWUK010000555.1 GCA_028868455.1 Burkholderiales bacterium
ATCTCCCGCCTTACCAGGCAACAAGGGTGCTAATTTCTGCCACTGGTCATCGCGTAATATCTTACGTACTGAACTCATTTCGGTATCTCATACTTCAAATACCGAATGTAAACACATTTCTCTAAATGTTAACAGTCCCTAGTGGCTTTTAATAAATACTCAGTAGTAGTATGCTGTTTGACAGAACGATCTGCTTTGCTGTAATTCGACAATTATTCCAAGTGAGAGAGAGACAAAATGAGCGACAAACCCTGGATTCCATCGTATCCCGCCGGCGTGCATTGGGACGCAAATATTGCGATCAGTCCGGTGCCGACATTACTGAATGAAGCTGCAGAAAAATGGCCGGATTTACCCGCACTGGAATTCATGGGCAAGCGCACCAGCTACAGCGCTTTGAAAAAACTGGTTGATCTGGCGACCAAAGGGTTTCAGCAACTCGGCGTCAAACCGGGTGTACATGTCGGCTTGTTTTTGCCTAATACACCGCATTACGTCATCAGTTTTTTTGCGATTCTGCAAGCCGGTGGCACCGTCGTTAACTACTCGCCGCTGGATGCCGAAAAAGTCCTTGAACATAAAATCGAAGACAGCCATACCGACATGCTGGTCACGCTCGACATGAGCATGCTGTATCCGCAAATGGCCAAAATGCTCGGCCACACACGCCTGCAAAAACTCATCATTGGCAACATCGCCGAAATGTCGCCGTATCCAGACCCGGTACGTGCCAACCTCGAGCAGGCAGGGCAACTGTGCGCCATTCCCGACGACGCACAACATGTACGCTTCGCCCAATTGCTCGACAACGACGGTCAATACAGCGCCGTCGCGCCGATCGACCCGGCATCCACGATCGCCGTGTTGCAATACACGGGCGGCACGACAGGCCTGCCGAAAGGTGCCATGCTGACGCACGGCAATCTCACTGCAGCCTGCAGCCAGATCGTTGAAACCACACATACCGAACCGCGTCTTCTGGAAGAGGGTAAAGAGCGCCTGCTGGCTGTCTTGCCGCTGTTTCACATTTATGCGCTGACCGTGGATATGCTGTTTGGCATACGTATCGGTGCCGAAATCATCCTGCACACACGCTTCGATGTCGATGCCGTCGTCAAGGATTTGTCCGGCAAAAAAATCACCGTCTTTCCTGGTGTGCCAACCATGTACACCGCCATCATTCATCATCCCAGCATCAAAGACTACGATCTGAGTTCGCTGAAATTCTGCAACTCCGGCGGCGCCCCGTTGCCAGTCGAAGTCTTACAAAAATTCCAGACACTGACAGGCTGCACCTTGCTGGAAGGCTGGGGCATGACAGAGACTTCGCCAACCGGCACGTTCACGCCTGTTTCCGGCGTACGTAAAACCGGCTCCTGTGGCCTGCCTGCGCCAGGGATACGCTTCCAGTTCGCCAGCATTGACGAGCCCGGCAAATATGCTGGCCTGGGTGAACGCGGCGAAATCTGCGTGGCCGGTCCCAATATCATGAAAGGCTATTGGAACAAACCCGATGCCACACGCGATGGCTTTACCGCCGAAGGCTATTTCCGTACCGGCGATGTCGGCTATATGGATGCCGATGGTTTCATCTATATAGTCGACCGCACTAAGGACATGATCCTGTCCGGCGGCTACAACGTCTATCCACGCAATATCGAAGAAGCCATCTACCAGCATCCCTCCGTCGCCGAAGTCAGCGTCATCGGCATCCCCGACGAATACCGCGGTCAGGCAGCGAAAGCCTTTATCAAATTAAAAAACAACCAGTCCGGTTTCAGCTTTGACGAGTTAAAAATCTTCCTCAAAGACAAACTCGGCAAACACGAAATGCCACAAGCGATGGAAATCCGCGCAGAGTTGCCTAAAACACCGGTAGGCAAATTGTCGAAAAAAGAGTTGTACGACGAGGAAGCGAAAAAGCGCGCAACATGATATCGGCAAGCAGTGCGCGACATCATCGGCGATCTTCAGCAGTAGTGACAACACGGGTGAGCAACGATTGCCGGCCGGGTCTCGTCCCGGCGGACGCCTTACTTTCTTTTGCTTCGCCAAAAGCAAGTAAGCCAAGAAAAGGCGACCGCAGACTTGCCCTGCGGGTGCTTGCGCTGCGCTCCAGCCCAATTTACGCATCACGAAAAATGGGAAAGTGTCGCAACTCGCTGCGCTCAAACATCGACACTTTCTGATCCATTTTCCGTGAAGCGCAAATTGCTGCGTCCCCAGCGGGGGTAGGTCAAAACCCAAAACCAAAACACAATACGGCTGCTACACCAATTTCAATTTGGTGACGAATCAATACGGAACAAAAAAAGTAAAGAACAAAAAATTAATTTGAAAGTCGCCAGCATGTCGTTGCTTTTGACGTTGCTTTTGACGTTGCTTTTGACTTTGCTTTTGACTTTGCTGTTGCCTTTAACCCCGCTCTGGCGCTGCCGTTTGTGCGGGACAGAAAATGGAAAAAGAAGTGTCCGCTGTCTGAGGCGCAGCCGAGTTTCGGACACTTCCCATTTTTTGTCCTGCACAAACGGGAACCCGCAGGGCAGCGACTTCGCGGTCGCCTTCTTTGGCTTACTTTTCTTGGCGAGACAAGAAAAGTAAGTAGCCGCCGGTCTACCACCGGCCGACAATCTTCGATGTGCTGTGAACGCCACAATTTGAACGGCCAGCATCCAGCGACATCATCGGCGATTTTCCGCAGTAGTGACGACACGGATAATGTGCGATTGCCGGCCGGGTCTCGTCCCGGCGGACGCCTTACTTTCTTTTGCTTCGCCAAAAGCAAGTAAGCCAAGAAAAGGCGACCGCAGACTTGCCCTGCGGGTGCTTGCGCTACGCTCCAGC
>JAGWUK010000556.1 GCA_028868455.1 Burkholderiales bacterium
ATGGCGAAGGTGCAATAAAAATCATTTCAACAGTAATTGATCCGCTGAGTGGTAAGTCAGTTATAGAAATGAACAAGTTAGTTGAACTTCAAAACACTACGACGAAACATGTTTTTGTATCCTTTAATGAGTCTGGTGCAAAGCTTAGTTTTTGGCTTTATATTATTTTGATTGTTACTCTGTTTCTAGGTGTCTTTGCAGCGTTAATGCTTACCAGAACTATTACAAAACCACTACAAGTTGCTTTGAATATTGCTGAAACGGTCGCTGATGGAGATTTATGTAGTCAGATTAATGATGAAGGGCGAGATGAAGTAGCTTTGTTAATGCGCGCATTAAAAAACATGAATGATAGTCTCGCATTAACAGTTGAAAAGGTTCGTGTTGGAACTGAGACAATAACTGTTGCCTCGCAGGAAATTGCATCTGGAAATGCCGATTTATCTAGTCGAACAGAATCGCAAGCCAGTTCACTTGAGGAAACTGCTAGTTCTATGGAGCAACTAACAAGTACGGTAAGGCAAAATGCAGACAATGCGAGGCAAGCCAATCAACTTGTTGTATCGGCAACTGGCGTTGCAGTCAAGGGAGGCGCCGTCGTTGGGCAGGTAGTAAGTACAATGGGCTCTATCAAAGAAAGCTCCAGGAAAATAGTCGACATCATCGGAGTCATTGATGGTATTGCATTTCAGACCAATATACTCGCGTTGAACGCGGCGGTAGAGGCAGCGAGGGCGGGTGAGCAAGGGCGAGGGTTTGCAGTTGTCGCAGCCGAAGTGCGGAATTTGGCACAACGAAGTGCCAGTGCTGCGAAAGAAATTAAGTCACTTATTGGCGATTCTGTCGATAAGGTTGACCAAGGAAGCAAACTGGTCGATGAGGCAGGTAAGACAATGGACGAAATTGTGACTAGTGTGCAGCATGTCGCAGACATAATGAGTGAAATAACTGCAGCGAGCCAAGAGCAAAGTGCCGGAATTGAACAGGTCAATTTGGCAATTACTCAAATGGATGAAATGACTCAGCAAAACGCTGCATTGGTGGAACAGGCAGCTGCGGCAGCCGAGAGTATGGAAGAGCAGGCTTTGACTTTGGCTGAGGCCGTTAGCGTATTTAAAGTGAGTTCGGCTTCCGTCCATCCGGCGAAATCTTTGCCAAAAAAAGCAAATGCGCAAATTCAAGATAACTCCAGACATCAGCCTAATATCAAATCTTTGCCGACAGCTCGGATTTCAAAGAATAAACAGTCTGAATCTACAGAGGCTAAGCAGAAAAAGCTCACAGATAACGGTGCCCAGGATGAATGGGAGGAATTTTAAATTTTCAATATGGTGAAGATGTGTCGGGAAGGTCTTAATGCTAAGTGATTATATTTGGATCATTTGCTGGACAGAAAATTGCAGATCAAGCTGGTGTTTGATGATAAAGGCCACCGAAAAAAATGAAAGCAGATACATCAAAAGAGTTTGAATTTAGCTCGCGAGATTTTGATCGGGTACGAGACTTAATTTATAAGAAAGCCGGCATTTCTCTTGCCGATAGTAAACAGGAAATGGTTTACAGTCGATTGGCTAGACGTCTTCGTGCAACTGGAATTACCTCTTTTTCAGTTTATCTTGACTGCTTGGAGAGGGAGCAATCTGAGGCAGAGTGGGAAGCATTTACTAATGCGTTAACCACTAATTTAACTTCTTTTTTTCGAGAGGAACATCACTTTCCAATCCTGGCAGAACATGTCTCTCGCAAGAATGAGCCGGTAAGTATTTGGTGTTCGGCGAGTTCAACAGGAGAAGAGCCATACTCGATCGCTATGACGTTGTGCGAAGCATTTGGAACGCTAAAGCCTCCTGCACATATTATTGCTACAGATATCGATACGAATGTGCTTGGAGTCGCTGCAAAAGGCGTCTATAACATTGACCGAATTGAAAAATTATCACCAGAGCGGACAAAAAAATTTTTTCTTAAAGGTAAAGGTGCGCAAGATGGATTGGTGCGTGTTCGACAGGAATTGCGCGACTTGATTTCTTTTAAACAGTTGAATTTGTTGGACGACACATGGGACTTAAAGGGACCATTTGATGCTGTCTTCTGCCGAAACGTAATGATTTATTTTGATAAGCCCACGCAGGGGAAAATTCTAAAGAAATTTGTTCCTTTAATGAAAAATGACGGATTGTTGTTCGCTGGGCATTCTGAAAATTTTTTGTATGTGTCCGATGCCTTTAAGCTTCGAGGAAAAACCGTTTACGAACTCGCAGACCCTCATGCAATACATAGTAGAACAATGCGCCATCAGCATAAAGGTAACTCATGAGCCAATTAAGTGAAGAGCATTTCGCTACAAACGTCTACTACGATAGAACGTTTGACTGCGATGCTGCGAAAATTTTACCTGGTGAATTTTATTTCACTCATAAAGATATGTTGATCGTCACCGTGCTCGGTTCATGTGTATCAGCGTGTATTCGCGATAGGGTGTCAGGTGTTGGCGGAATGAACCATTTTATGCTTCCCGATACCGGAGGTGATCCCGATAATCCTGTTTCAGCTTCGATGAGATACGGAACTTATGCGATGGAAGTTCTAATTAATGAATTGCTGAAAGCTGGGGCAAAAAGGGAGAATCTGGAAGCAAAAGTATTTGGTGGTGGAAATGTTTTAAGGGGCTTTACAGCAATAAACGTCGGTGAAAGAAACGCAAAATTTGTTCTCGATTATCTTCGTGCGGAAAGAATGCGAGTGATTGCTGAAGATTTGAATGATATTTATCCACGTAAAGTATATTTTTTTCCTAAAACTGGCAAGGTCTTAGTTAAAAAACTTAAAGTTGAACA
>JAGWUK010000557.1 GCA_028868455.1 Burkholderiales bacterium
TTTTTCTTGTCCCGGGCCGACGTGGATTTGACTGCCTTGCGCATAGGCCAGGGCATTGAGTTGCGCCGACTGCGATGAGTTGTAATGCACTTTGACATGGTCCATCGACATACCGGATAAGGCTTCGACGCCGGACTTGAGCTGGTTCGGCAAACCGGTATGGTTGGGTGGCGATGCGGTATTCTGCATTTGTGTTGGCGGCGCATCGGTGCGTTGTGCGACTGTTGCAGTGGTGTGATCGTGACCAAAAGCCTGAGCGATCTGCTGGCGCTGTGCGTGCATTTTCGGGCTTTTTTTAATGTGCTTTGCCAGCGCCATTTGCACCAGTTTATTGGGATTGCTATTGGCAATTTCAGCCAGCTGGCGCTGGGCGATGGCAGCGGGGCGCTGATCATCCATCTGCGCCGTACCACGGGTTTTTGACTGGATAGATTCCGGCGCTTTTTCGTGCATCTGAGGGGCGGGCGTTGCATGCGCTTTCATGACGTTTCCTGGTGGCGGATGTCAGGTCAGCGCGGCTTCAGCGCTGGCAATGGGCGCTACGGATGAACGCATAGCAGTGCGCTGTTTCAGGTATTCCTGCATGGCGGCAGTGGGTAGCGCCGCGATAATCTGGCCGTACTGATCGTAGTCGAAGCTGTCCATCAGTTGTTCAAATTCCGCTTGCTGCACGTGTAATTGCGGAAACGGTGGCGTGTCGAACAACTGGTGATAGCTGCAGGTATTGGCGTTATAGAGCTGGCACAGCAACGGACGTTGTTCCTGACCAAAAATACGGCAACGCTGTTCGTGCAGATGCTGGCAGCGGCTCGCTATCAGCAGGCTCCATTCCTGATCGTTGATGCAGAGCGATACACCGGGAAAGCCAAGTGCATAGCGAAGAAAATCCAGATCGGCCAGAGATTGATTGCGTTCTATCGGAAACACCAGGCTTGTACAGCAATGTGCGCTGCAATCGTCGCAGCGCGTTGGTTTTTGCTGATTCAGCGGCACGATGGGAACGCTCTTTGCCGGACTTGCCGCATGCATTGTTTTTCTGCTGGCAGCGGGGGCAGTGACGGTTTGCCAGCTGGCCAGCTCTGCCAGATGATCGGCGCTGGGCCATTGCACGATCATGCGTTGGGTATCGAAACCAAAATAGGTGACGAAGCGCTCAAACTGCGCGGCAGTGAGCCAGATTTCGCTATTGCCAGAGACCTTGCCTTGCTGCCTGTCGTCCAGCGATTTGGCGTAAAAACATTGGTAGGGATTGTAATGTGAACAGATGTCGGGTTTGTTGCCGCTCGCGTGCAGATCGCAATGGGCAGTCGCCTGATCAAGGTGACTGCAAGGTGTGTTGTAGAACACCGTGGCGCACATGGATTGATCGACCGAAACGGCGATGCGCTCAAAGTTCAGATAGTAGCGCAGGGCGTCCAGATCCATCAGGCTTTCCAGGCTGAACTGACGGATTTGCAGCAGGGTACAACAGGGCGCGCTGCACCCTGTACAAGGGGAATGGATTGCTTCGGCAAAGCTGAGCGGGGCGGTGTGACTTTCCATGCGACTTCCTTGGCTGGCAGGGTGGCGAAAAAACTGCTGACTCAATTACTGACTAAAAGGTCTGCTGACGGGCCGTGACCGTGACGGTCGTTGCGCCCTTGTATTTGTAATGTTTAGGATTGGGGCCTGCGTTGACTTGTCGTTTGCCACCGGCGACACCGGCCGAATAAGTGGCGACACCATAGCGTACTTGTTCGCCGCCGACCGGGTTGTAGTTGCGGTCGGAGCGCAGCGAGCGGAATTTATTGTCATAGGCCACATTCGGACGTTTGCTGATTTTTCCTGATGAGATCGTTTGCCCACCGGCGACAACGGAGGCTGTCGCGCGCCATGCACCGGGCGTGCGTCGTCGGAATAGGAAGTTAGCATTCAATGCGGGCGTGAGTGCGATGGCATTCAGAACATGTGCCTTGTAAAGGTTTGCTCCGGGCCAGAGACGCGCGGCCAGCAAGGCAGGTTTGACCGTGTACTGATTATCCGGGTAGCTGACGTTGACGACATAAGTCACGGTCGCGCCAGCGCGGATGGCTGAGGTGACCGGATTTTCTATCGTGCTGGTGTACACAGGGGAATTGAATCCGCGCACTTGCGGAGCCAGATTCCAGTCGGCGTATAAATCGAAGGCGCGGTGGCTGTCCATAATCTGATCGCCGACCAGATGACCACCGTTATAACTGGTTGCCGCTGCGCCAGTTTTGATTTTTTCTTCGTCGTTGCCGAAGTGACCGAAAATGGTTTCGCCATTGCCTGAACGTCCAGTGCCACGTACCACGCTGGACTTCGCTTCGACGCGCCCGGCGCGACGATAAGTGGCACCGACACCGGCTGTTTTTAACGCAATATTACCAGCCGCTAAAGCCGGAATGAGAATCGGAATTTTGGCTTTCTTGGCGACATGACCGCCACCACCTCCACCGCCGGCATAGCCTGACACTTGGCCTTGAAAACGGTTGTTGAAATTTGTTCGGACTTCGGCAGCAGGTGTCGGGAAGGGGCCGTCGTGCGCGGTTGAACGTATGTAGTCACCTGCCAGGACGGAGGCTCTGGTAGGTACTTTTGCGCCGGGCTTTTGTCCGCTGATGTTGCCGCCTATGGCTATTGGCACAAACAGCGCTGGTGACGCATACAGGCCGACCTGAGTTTGCCCGCCGCGTTCTTCCAGTTTGGCGGCGCTGAGACCGAATTGCTGTTTGATGCGTGCCAGCAGTTGCAATAAATCCTGACGCGATAAGCCGTCTTTGGCGGTGAGCGCGGCATGCAGTTCTTGCGCGGCAGCGTGCTTTCGGTCGT
>JAGWUK010000558.1 GCA_028868455.1 Burkholderiales bacterium
ACTGTTCGAGCAAGGAAATACTAGCAAC
Organism: Burkholderiales bacterium; assembly: GCA_028868455.1. Taxonomy (GTDB): domain Bacteria; phylum Pseudomonadota; class Gammaproteobacteria; order Burkholderiales; family Burkholderiaceae_D; genus Undibacterium. The sequence continues at coordinate 29 of JAGWUK010000558.1, forward strand.
ATTTAACCATAGAATTGTCAAAATGCTATGGCAATGGTGCAAAAGACGACACCAGCAGAAACATCTCAAATGGGTCAAAAACAAATACTTTACGGTACTTGGAAATGACCACTGGACATTCTATGCTGACACTCATGATAGAACAGGACAAAGAAAGAGGCTTTATCTCTTAGACGTAAGTGACGTTCCCATCCTGCGACATACAAAGGTAGAAAGTACGAATAGTCCAGATGACCCAAGCAAAACAGAATACTGGAAGAAACGCCAATCAAAACTGGGTAGCAGCGTATGGGCTAAAGGCTCAAAGCACTACAAAGTGGCACAAAACCAGAGCTGGAGATGCACTGAATGCGGTGACTACTTGCTAAATGGAGAACAAATCCACACTCATCACATAACTAAGGTGATAGACGGAGGTACAGATGAAACTGACAATCTCATACATCTACATCAAACCTGTCACCAGAAAGTTCATGGGACTAAATAATCTCAGAGTCCAAGAACGCCAGAGCCGGATGATGCGAAAGTGTCACGTCCGGTTCGTTGGGGAGGGGGATGCGGCGACGTATGCCCTCTTACCCGACCTCAAGTTTGAAGCTAGCCAAACCTCATTTCCTGCCGTTCTAAAGCTCGATCCTGGTAGTAAAACTACTGGCATCGCATTAGTTCAAAACGACAAGGTTATTTGGGCGGCTGAACTGACTCATCGTGGCGCAACTATCAAAGCTGCTCTACTATCCCGTCGTCAATTGCGACGTGGCAGACGCAGCCGCAAAACTCGCTATCGTCAAGCTCGATTTCTTAATCGGACTAGACCAAAAGGCTGGTTAGCACCTAGCCTTCAACATCGAGTTAACACAACGATTACTTGGGTAAATAAATTAATCAAATTTGCACCAATTGGATCGATCGTTCAAGAGTTAGTGCGTTTCGATCTTCAGCAGTTGGAAAATCCTGAAATCTCTGGGATTGAATATCAGCAGGGCACACTTTTAGGCTATTCTGTTCGCGAGTATTTACTCAACAAATGGGATCGAAAGTGTACCTATTGCCAGATTGAAAACGTCCCTTTACAGGTCGAACATATCCAGCCTAAAGCCAAAGGTGGAAGCAATCGAATCTCTAATCTTTGTCTTGCCTGTGAGAAATGCAACCATAAGAAAGGGACTTTGGATATTAAGGTTTTTCTAGCAAAGAAACCTGAGCTGCTGAAGAAAATTCAACTGCAAGCTAAACGTCCGCTAAAGGATGCAGCCGCAGTTAACTCAACTAGATGGGCGTTATTCAATGCACTCAAGTTGACTGGATTGCCAGTTAAAACGGGTTCAGGCGGCTTAACTAAGTTCAACCGGACTAGACTGGGTTTTCCTAAAACCCACTGGCTGGATGCCGCTTGTGTTGGCGTGGTTGATGTTCTAAAAGTGTTGATTAATCAGCCCTTACTGATTAAAGCGCAAGGTCATGGCACTAGACAGATGTGCCGTACTGACAAGTTTGGATTTCCTTCTCGATATGTCCCTCGCGACAAATTTGTAAAGGGTTTTCAGACTGGAGATATTGTGAAATCTATTGTGACAACTGGTAAAAAGATCGGCGAATACGTTGGTCGGGTTGCAGTTAGAACATCAGGTTCATTTAACATCTTATCAAAAATGGGTTTACTACAAGGTATCAGTCATAAATATTGTGAAGTAATTCATCGTAAAGACGGGTACAACTACCAGTACTAAGCCAAGACTTGTAGGCGAATAAATTCGCACGAGTCGTTGTTCCTCCCAGCTCTGAAGAGACTGGGTTTCCCAACTTCCCGCTATTTTCTTATGATATACCCAGAAGGCTTCGATCGCGTTTTCGATCTCCAAACGGCAATCTCCAAATATTGCGAGTTGTCCCCCGATCCCTACGCCAGACTAAACTACGACCACGTGGTGTCCGAACTTGAAGATCCTTGGCAGACTGTCGATGCTAGCTGGGCGTGGTTGCACAAGCGACTACTCCAAGACCGCTCGGAGTTAGTCTCGATCGGTGACTGCCAACACGGTCTGTGGTGGGAGGATTGGGGATTTGTCGATTATTGCTAGATTTATCAACATGTGATTTCAGTCACATCAACAATAAACTGGGTGAGTGATAATTAAGCTATCACTCACCCAGTTTTTACTATGTCACCCACGATCGCCGCTCCAGCAACCGCTACCACCGCCATTCAACTAGATTTCAAAATGGCGGAATCGATCCTCGATCGTCTCGGATACGAGCTAGATGACCTCTCGCGGCTCAATGGCGACGTGGTAATCGAACAGGGTGAAATCAGCCATCAACTCCATTACCCCAGCCGTCACAACGCTTATAACGTCGCTGGGCACGTCTGGCACGAGAACGGACTCTACTACGTTAGTAACTCCAACTACAAGACCGCTGAGGAAGCAGCCTTAGAACACCTCGATCGCGCATTAGTCGAGCGTACATACCACGAGATCGTACTAGAACGCTCGCTAGCCAAAGATTACGATTAGTAATACATACCAATACATCAAAGGCTAGAGAATTGATTCTCTAGCCTTTGATGTTTTAGGGATAATATTATGCAGCGACTAGTTGACGCATATCTAACTGCTTGCTTGGTGGTTCGGGTTCCATGCTGACTAGTGCATTAACGATTGCATCCATAAAGGCGCGCTGTTCGCGAGACAGTCCGCCTTTAATTTTGTTCAAAGTCATCAGTGTAATGTTTTCCCGCGAGCCACGGAACCATGCCGCAAAATTACTATTTGCAATCCCCGATCCGTCGCAGACATG
>JAGWUK010000559.1 GCA_028868455.1 Burkholderiales bacterium
ACCAACAGCAATCAATCCTTTGAAATTTTGCAAATTTGTTCGGCCAGCGATTAAATCGCTCATGTGCACATCAACGGTATCAAATCCAGACTTATGCATTACATATGCTGTTTCGATATGAGAATTCACTCCTTGCTCACGCAAAATAGCAACTTTTGGTCTTGCCCCAGTCGATATAAACGGTGCAGCGACGTCTAGTTGCGGATCAAAAGTGATTTTTGGCTGCATTCCGACATCGTTGGAATCGAGAATCCGGTCATATTCAGCATCAGCGCCTTCGGGATTGTCACGCAAACGTGTAATTTGCCAGCTCGTATGGCTCCACAATCGGTGCAGTTCTGAACGAGGCATGCTATAAATTTGTTTTGCATCACGCGTAAATTCAATAGTTTCACCATTATTCGGTTTACCAATAATGTGACTACACGCGCCGAGATTGTATTTGCGCAAAATGTCCATTGCCTCAGACCTTTGCTCCGTCCGAACCTGAATTACAGCTCCTAATTCTTCATTGAACAATGCTCGCAAGGTCAGGTCGTTGCGACGCTCAGAGATTTGTGTCGCCCAATTTTTGGCATCGCCCTGATCGGCGGCATGCTCGCCATCCAAAGTTAAAATATCAAGATTAATGGCGAGTCCAGTACGGCCAGCAAATGCCATCTCGCACAACGTTGCAAACAAGCCTCCGTCTGAACGATCATGATAGGCAAGCAATTTATTTTCTTGATTCAGTTCTTGAATAGCGGCGAAGAACGATTTAAGGTCTTCCGCACTGTCCACATCCGGTACGGTATCACCTAATCGCTGCATTACTTGAGCGAAACACGATGCGCCCAAACGCCCCTTTCCACGACCAAGATCAATCAAAATAAGACTGGTATCACCAACATCCATCCGCAATTGCGGTGTTAGTGATTTGCGTACATCGTAAACTCTTGAAAAAGCTGAAATAATCAAAGACACAGGCGAGGTAACTGACTTTTCTTGATCTCCATCTTTCCAGGTCGTTCTCATGGAAAGGGAATCCTTGCCGACAGGAATACTAATGCCTAATGCCGGGCAAAGCTCCATGCCAACAGCCTTCACTGTATCGAACAAAGCCGCATCTTGCCCAGGCTGACCACAAGCAGCCATCCAGTTTGCAGAGAGCTTGATCTCAGAAATATCGCTAATAGGTGCTGCAGCAATATTGGTGAGTGCTTCTCCGACAGCCATCCGCCCAGAGGCAGCTGCATCAATAACAGCCAATGGTGTGCGCTCTCCCATCGACATTGCTTCGCCAAGATAGCCCTCAAAACTCATCGCAGTCACAGCACAATCAGCCACCGGCACCTGCCAAGGCCCGACCATTTGATCCCGCACAGACATAGCACCAACAGTTCTATCGCCGATCGTAATTAAGAACGACTTATCTGCGACAGTAGGCAAGCTCAAAATGCGTTTGCTAACATCAAGCAAATCCATTCCAGTCAAATCAATTGCTGAGAATTGATTTCTCACATGTACGACATCTCGATGCATCTTAGGCGGCTTACCTAAGAGAACATCCATTGGCATGTCTACGGGGGAATTGTCATGTAAGGGATCGATGACCTTTAGCTGACGTTGCTCAGTTGCCTCACCTACTACTGCATATGGACAGCGCTCGCGTTCACAGAAAGCCGAGAACAAACTCAAGCTCCCAGGAGCAATGGCAAGCACATAGCGCTCTTGCGACTCATTACTCCAAATTTCTTTTGGTGCGAGGCCACTCTCTTCCAGAGGCACTTTGCGCAAATTGAATACGGCGCCACGCTTTGCATCATTTGTGATTTCAGGGAAGGCATTTGATAATCCGCCAGCGCCGACATCGTGGATAGACAAAATAGGATTTCCCGCCCCCATTTGCCAGCACGAATTAATTACCTCTTGTGCCCGGCGCTCCATTTCCGGATTGCCACGTTGCACGGAATCAAAGTCCAGATCAGCAGTATTTGAACCCGTAGACATTGAAGATGCCGCACTACCACCCATTCCAATCCGCATACCTGGGCCGCCCAATTGGATTAACAAGCTACCCGCTGGCAAATCATCTTTTTTAGTATGAATGCTTGAGATATTTCCCAGGCCACCTGCAATCATGATTGGCTTATGATAACCATAAACTGTCCCACCAATATTTTGCTCATATGAACGGAAGTAACCACCAAGTACAGGACGGCCAAATTCATTATTGAACGCAGCCCCTCCGATCGGTCCTTCAATCATAATTTGCAAAGCAGATGCAATACGGTCTGGTTTTCCATAGAACACGTTTTTCGGGTCATTACTCAGGCAATCTCCTGCATTCTCCCAAGGACGCAGTGAATTTGGCAGCATTAAATTAGAAACAGTAAAACCCGTCAAACCAGCCTTTGGTTTTGCTCCACGCCCAGTAGCTCCCTCATCACGAATCTCGCCTCCCGCCCCTGTAGAGGCGCCGGGAAACGGCGAAATTGCAGTCGGGTGATTGTGCGTTTCCACTTTCATCAAAATATGCGTTAATTCCTGAGTAGCCTTGTACGCATTTCCTTCCGCTTCATCAGGATAAAAACGTACTACTTCCGCACCTTCAATAATGGACGAATTATCGCTATACGCCACAACAGTTCCTTCAGGATGTAACTGGTGCGTATTCTTAATCATTTGAAATAGAGATTTATCTTGCTTAACGCCGTCAATAGTCCAATCCGCGTTAAAAATCTTATGTCGGCAATGTTCACTATTTGCCTGAGCAAACATCATTAATTCGACATCGGTGGGATTTCGTTTCGCCTTTAAAAAAGCGTCAATAAGATAATC
>JAGWUK010000020.1 GCA_028868455.1 Burkholderiales bacterium
TTGCTTGGCTTTCATCAAGCGTTTTGTGACACGGATAGACGCGGCTGGCAAAGCGGCCAGCTTGGTGGCTTGTTGCTGCGCATAAGGCAGCAATTCTTCCAGCGGCAAGACTTTGTTCACAAAACCCATTTCATACGCTTCCTGTGCGCTGAAAGCCTCGCCCAACATCAGTTTTTCGGCAGCACGTTGGTAACCAACGATGTTTTGGAAAATCATGCTGGAAGCGAATTCCGGACACAGGCCAAGCTGCGTGAAAGGCATAGACAATTTCGCATTGTCCGCCAGATAAATCATGTCGCAATGCATCAGCATGGTTGTACCGATACCGACGGCAGCGCCGGATACTGCAGCAATCACAGGTTTGCCGCAATCGTTCAAGGCCTGCATAAACTGATACACCGACGGCACCTGATCCGATGCAAACCGGTTGGCATTTTTCATGAAGTCTTCGAGGTCGTTGCCAGCCGTGAAAATTTCCGGTTTTCCAGTGAACAGGATCGCTCTGACGGCCTGATCATTTTCGGCTTCGCGCAATGCGTCTGCCATTGCCTGATACATTGCCTGTGTAATCGCGTTCTTCTTTTCCGGGCGATTAAAACTGATCGTCAGAATTCCATTTTCTTTGTGGGTAAGAATATCCATAGTTGTAGTCTCTTATGTTTTAAATGACGTGTTTGGATGGTGCTGTGGTCAGCCATTGTAAAGCTTGTTGCCAAAGCGAGTGACGGAACTCTGGACGGAAAAATCCAAAATGCCCGATGCGTTTGGCATTCACTTCGTGCGGATGAATATAGCGACGCTCAACCGGTGCAGAACTGTAATAGTCGTGCAAGCTATCAATATTGCGCCGACTCATCATTTCGTCGTCGGTAAAGCTCAGTGCAAGGATAGGCGTCTTAATTGCATAATGGCGCGTCTGCATGGGCTTGCCGCCATTTTCTGAAAAATAATGCGGGCTGCGGCACCATCTCGACCATTGATAAATCACGCCCTTCGGTAAATCACCGACTTTACGCATTTTTTTCCCGGGAAAATATCCCCACAAGCTCGTGTAAACCGGCACCAGAAAGTACCACATCAGCCAGACAAAACGCTTTAATTGCGGTGCATTTTCTTTCCAATATCCGCTGCCGGAACCGACCGTCAACATGCCATCAATCAGGTGATTATCCGGCACCAGTCCTGGCAATTGCCCACCCAGAGAATGCCCGACTATCAGCAATGGCACATGGGGTTGCCACGCTTTTGCCGTGTGCAATGCGGCGTTGTAATCTTGTTCTGCCCAATCGAGAATATCGGCTTTAAATCCGCGCAAGGAATGCTGAAATTGTTCCGGTACGGATTCGCCCATGCCGCGATAATCGAAACTCAATACGGCGATGCCATTTTCAGCCAGGAATTCGGCAAAGGGCTGATAAAAATTTTGCTTTACGCCCATCGCTGCGGGCATCACGACGACCGCCTTGACGGCGCTTTCAGGCGTAAATTTTTTTGCTGTCAGCTGCGTTTTATCCGCAGTGATGATCTGTATCGTCTCCATACACACTCCTAAAAAAAACCGCACAAATCCAGGTTGTGCGGTTTTTCTTTACTTTGCGTCGGCCAGTAAAAGCGATTAGCAGCGTTCGAAAATACCTGCTGCCCCCATACCGGTACCCACGCACATCGTGACCATACCGTATTTGAGATTGTTACGATGCAAGGCATGGATCGTCGTTGCCGAACGGATCGCACCGGTTGCGCCCAATGGGTGACCAAGCGCAATCGCGCCGCCCATAGGATTGACCTTGGCAGGATCAAGTCCGAGGTCTTGTACGACTGCCAGCGATTGTGCAGCGAACGCTTCGTTCAGTTCGAACCAGTCGATCTGATCTTGCGTAATGCCAGCAGCGCGGCAAGCTGCAGGGATCGCTTCTTTCGGGCCAATACCCATGATTTCAGGCGGAACACCGCGGACAGCGAACGAAGCGAAACGTGCCAATGGCGTCAAATTGAATTGCTTCAGGATTTTTTCACTGACGATCAACAAGGCACCGGCACCGTCGGAAGTTTGCGAACTGTTACCGGCAGTAACGCTGCCTTTGGCGGCGAACACGGCTTTCAGTTTTGCCAGGCCTTCCAGCGTGGTGTCAGGGCGTGCGCCTTCGTCACGAGTGACGGTGCGTGTTTTCAGTTCGATTTCGCCAGTGGCCAGATTCGGTACGCGGTCAATGATGTCAACCGACGTCGTTTCTGCATCGAAATAACCAGCGTTTTGCGCAGCGATCGCACGTTGATGCGATTGCAGGGCGAAAGCATCCTGCGCTTCGCGCGAGACTTTCCACTGCTGTGCAACTTTCTCTGCAGTCAGACCCATGCCGTACGCCATGCCGACGTTTTCGTCTTTCAGAATCGCCATGTTCATCGACGGATTGCTTCCCATCATCGGCACCATCGACATCGATTCGACACCGGCTGCAATCATCACATCTGCCTGACCAACGCGGATACGGTCAGCGGCCATTGCTACAGCTGTAATGCCGGATGCGCAATAACGATTGATCGTCACGCCACCAATCGTATTTGGCAAGCCTGCCAGCAATACACCCATACGAGCGATATTCAGGCCTTGTGCGCCTTCTGGAAACGAGCAGCCGACAATGGCGTCTTCGACCAGTTTAGGATCGAGATTCGGCACTTGTGCCATGGCCGATTGCATGACGCGCACCAGCAGGTCGTCAGGGCGGGTATTACGGAACATGCCGCGACCAGATTTACCGATCGGGGTACGGGTAGCAGAGACGATGTAAGCGTCTTGAAGTTGTTTAGTCATGTTATGTACTCCGATTAGTTTCTAACTGGCTTGCCAGTTTGCATCATGCCCATGATCCGCTCTTGCGTTTTTGGATGATTCAATAATTCCATAAACGCTTTGCGCTCCATATCGAGCAACCATTGCTCGCTGACCAGACTGCCATTGTCGATGTCGCCACCGCAAACAACTTCTGCAATCATTTTGCCGAGTTTGAAGTCATGAGCCGAGATAAAGCCACCGTCACGCATATTGATCAACTGCGCGCAGATAGTGGCGATGCCGTGACGTCCGGTGACTGGCACCAGCTTGCGCATCGGTGCACGATAGCCGGCATCAAACATGGCGCGTGCTTCGACTTTCGCGACATGCAGCAATTCATAGGCATTGAATACGATCACGTCGTCTTGCGACAGGTAACCCATTTTTTGCGCTTCCAGCGCCGACTTGGATACGGCTGCCGTTGCTGCATTGGTGAAATAGTTTTTCAGGAACTGCAGCAAATCCGTACCTTTGGCATCGGCCGCCGCACGTACTGCTGCTTCTTTCAGACCGCCGCCGCCAGGCACCAGGCCGACCCCGACTTCGACCAGACCGATATACGATTCGATAGACGCAACGCGTTTTGCCGCATGCATCATCAATTCGCAACCGCCGCCCAGCGCCAGACCGGAAACCGCAGCAACCACAGGAATGTTTGCGTATTTCAATGCCTGATGGGCATTTTGCAGACGCGAGATCGCTGGCTCAATCGCCTTGACACCGCCAGACATAAACAACGGCAGCATCGCTTGCAGATCGGCACCGGCTGAGAACGCACCGCCGTCAGCTGCATCGGCACTCCAGATCACCAGGCCCTTGAAGTTTTTCTCGGCTTCGGCAATCGCTTTTTCCATGCCTTCGATCACACCTGGGCCAATCACGTGCATCTTGGTCTTCATCGACAAGATCAGCACGTCATCGTTCTGATGCCAGATACGGACGGAGTCGTCTTCGAAGAAAGTCGTTCCAGCCGTTGCGCCAGTTTCTGCACCACTACCCAATACCGGAGCGCGGAAGATCTGACGATCGTACACTTTCAGATGCGAACGCGGAACATAGCGGTTGCCGCTTGGCGACCACGAACCTTCGGCTGTGTGAACGCCGGTGCGACCGTCGAATACCCAGGCTGGCATCGGCGCATTGCACAACGCTTTACCCGCGTCGATATCTTCCTTGACCCAGCCAGCGACTTCTTGCCAGCCAGAAGCTTGCCATGTTTCAAATGGACCGACGTTCCAGCCGAAGCCCCAGCGCATGGCGAAATCGATATCACGGACGTTGTCAGCGATCGTCGCGCCATGCACGGCGATGTAATGGAATGCATCGCGGAAAATCGCCCACAGGAATTGCGCCTGTGCGTTAGTCGATTCACGCAGGGTCTTCATTTTCTTGACCGGGTCTTTTTCTTTCAGCATGCGTGCAACGACTTCGTCGGCTTTCGCGCCGCCGGTCACATATTGCGCTGTTGCGAAGTCCAGACGTTGAATGTCCTTACCGACTTTTTTATAGAAACCGGCGCCGGATTTAGAACCGAGCGCACCGGCAGCCACCAGTTTCGCCAGCACTTCCGGTGTCTTGTAGACGGCAAAGAAAGGGTCGTCGGCCAGATTGTCTTGCATCGTTTTGATGACATGGCCCATGGTATCGAGGCCCACCACGTCCGCCGTACGGAAAGTGCCGGACGAAGCGCGACCGAGTTTTTTACCAGTCAGATCGTCGACCACGTCCACGGTCAGGCCGAATTTTTCGGCTTCATACATCGTTGCCAGCATACCGAAGATACCGACGCGGTTAGCGATGAAATTCGGTGTATCTTTGGCGCGCACAACGCCTTTACCCAGCGATGTGGTCAGGAAACCTTCGAGTTGATCGATGATTTCCGGACGCGTTGCAGCAGTCGGGATCAGCTCAACCAGATGCATGTAACGCGGTGGGTTGAAGAAATGCACGCCGCAGAAACGTGCTTTCAATTCAGCATCGAAACCTTCGGCCAGTTCAGTGATCGACAAACCGGACGTGTTGGAAGCGAAAATCGCATTTGGCGCAATATGCGGCGCGACTTTTTTATACAAATCATGCTTCCAGTCCATGCGTTCAGCAATCGCTTCGATGATCAGATCGCAGCCGGAAAGCAGTTCAAGATTGTCTTCGTAGTTCGCTACTTCGATCAACGCTGCATCATCTTTATTGCCGAGCGGCGCTGGATTAAGTTTTTTCAGGTTGTCGATCGCGCGCAGAACGATACCGTTTTTCGGACCTTCTTTGGCAGGCAGATCAAATAATACGACAGGTACTTTGGCATTGATGCAGTGTGCAGCGATTTGCGCACCCATCACACCAGCGCCGAGCACAGCGACTTTTTTAACGATGAAATTGGTCATTTTTAACCTCGGTTGAAATTCGTAAAACAACGAAGAGCAAATTAACTTTGCTTACCTTATCCCGCCGGACGGGGTGACCCCGGAAGGTGCGCATTGCGCACCGTGTGGTGTCAAAAGGTGAAGGTGCGCACAGTGCACCCTACATCTATTTACATCAGAACAAATCTGCTTCGAGCGTCAGCAAGTTGGCCGCGCCGGAACGTGCCTGGCGGATCAGCATCGCTGTTTCAGGATACAGGCGAGCGAAGTAGAAACGGATAGTTGCCAGTTTCGCTTTGTAGAAAGTGTCGCCAGAAGCCTCTTTTTCAAGCGCGATTTTTGCCATCTGAGCGAAGAAATAGCTATACACCATATGGCCGACAACGCGCAGGTAAGGTACCGCTGCGGCACCGACTTCGTCAGGATTCTGGAAAGCTTTCATGCCGATTTCCATCGTCAGCTTGGTGACTTTGTCGCCCAGTTCTGCCAGTGGCGTGACAAATTCTGCCATCGCTTCGTTGGTGCCATTGGCTTCAACAAACGCCTGTACTTTGGCGCCGAACTTGCGCAATTTTGCGCCGTTGTCCATCAGGATTTTACGACCCAGCAAATCCAGCGACTGCACGGTGTTAGTACCTTCGTAGATCATGTTGATACGCGCATCGCGCACATATTGTTCCATGCCCCATTCAGAGATGAAACCGTGGCCACCGTACACTTGCAAACATTCAGAAGTCGCAGTCCAGGCATTGTCGGTGATGAAGGCTTTGATGACCGGTGTCAGCAAGGCGACTTCGTCAGCACAGTCTTTACGGACTTCTTCGTCCGGGTGATTCAGTTCTTTGTCGAGTTGCAGCGCGACGTAAGAGCAGAATGCGCGCGCGCCTTCTGCATATGCTTTGGCCGTCAACAACATACGGCGTACGTCAGCATGAACAATGATAGGATCGGCTGGCTTGTCCGGTGCTTTCGGGCCGGACAGGCTGCGCATCTGGATACGGTCTTTTGCATATACCAACGCATTTTGGTAAGCGACTTCTGTCAGACCCAGACCTTGCATGCCAACGCCGAGACGAGCCGCGTTCATAAACACGAACATCGCGTTCAGACCTTTGTGCGGTCCGCCGATCAACCAGCCGGTCGCACCGTCCAGATTCATCTGGCAAGTTGAGTTCGCGTGGATACCCATTTTTTCTTCAATCGCGCCGCAGAAAATCGGATTGCGTGCGCCGTTGGAGCCATCGGCATTCGGCAGGAATTTCGGCACGATGAACAGGGAAATGCCTTTCGAGCCTTCTGGTGCGCCTGGCAAGCGGGCAAGAACCAGATGGACGATGTTTTTCGACATATCGTGTTCGCCAGCGGAAATAAAAATCTTCGCGCCAGTGATTTTGTAGGAGCCGTCGGCTTGTGGTTCAGCTTTCGAACGCAACATACCCAGATCGGTGCCGCAGTGTGGCTCGGTCAGGCACATGGTGCCTGTCCATTCACCGGAAATCAGCTTTGGCAGGTACAGGGCTTTTTGCTCTGGCGTGCCGTGTTCGTGGATACATTCGTAAGCGCCGTGCGACAGGCCTGGATACATGGTCCATGCCTGGTTCGCCGAGTTCATCATTTCGTAGAAAGAGTTATTGACGACCAGTGGCAAGCCCTGACCGCCGAATTCCGGATCGCAGGACAATGCTGGCCAACCCGCTGCAACGTATTGATCGTAGGCTTCTTTAAAGCCTTTCGGTGTCGTGACGGTGTGATTGGTTTTGTCGTGGTGGCAGCCTTCGCGGTCGCCAGAGTGATTCAGCGGGAACAATACTTCGGAAGTAAATTTGCCGCCCTCTTCCAGAATCTGGTTGATGATGTCAGCATCGACTTCAGCATGCTTAGGCAATTGATTGAGCTCGGACTCAACATTCAATAATTCATGCAACACGAACTGCATATCACGCAATGGAGCGATATATTGACCCATGATTTTCTCCTGACGGCAAAAAGTAAAACGGTAAATGTGGAAACAGAAATTTCAGTGCACCTGCGTCTCAGCCTGTCACTTTGACTGGTGCGTAGTATTCGATCATTCGTTCAAACCCGGCTTCTGCGCGAGCCACGCTACCCGGTTTGCGCAAGAAGCGCGCATCGTGGTGCAAAGCCAGTATCAGTCCGTACATTTCATACACAATCTGATCAGGATCGACATCGGCGCGCAGATGTCCAAGCTGAATTGCCTGCGTTGCTGCCCTGTGCAAAGCACCTTGCCATGCGTGAACCATACCAACCAGCTCATCACGGATCGGGCCGGCGCGGTCATCGTATTCTGCCGCGCCGCTGATATAGATACAGCCGGAGGCGATTTCGACGGTGACGCGCTTGACCCACAGCGCAAACATGGATTGCAGACGCGGCAAACCGCGTTCTTCTTTCATGCTTGGATAGAACACCTCTTGCTCGAAGTGATGGTGATACAGCTTCAACACTTCGATCTGCAAATCTTCACGCGAACCAAAATGGGCGAACACGCCGGATTTGCTCATGTTCATTTTGTCAGCCAGCAAGCCTATGGTCAGCCCTTCGATGCCGTCACGACTGGCGGCGTCAAGTGCTACGTCCAAAATGGCGGCGCGGGTGAGTTCCCCTTTGCGCATGAATTTCGATGTCATATTCATATTACAGTGTTTATTTTGAAATGATTCATGTTTGCATTTTTTATACAAACAAGTGAATTAATCGAACGCTCGTACTATTAAGCACAGCGCATGAAAAGTCAAACCCGATTCCGTCTTTAGAGGAGAGTATCTATTTGCCTTGGCGTCCTTTCTGTCATTCGCGTGGTCTTGATTGTCGTTGACGCACCGTCAGTCTCGCGTGGAATCGATCTGGCGCCGGTCACGTTTGGTCGGGCGTCCGCTGAGTCCGGCCGTGGGTTCGCGGAAGTATTTGCGGTCTTCGGCGGCCTTGGCGCGTTTTTCGGCGCTTTCGGCGGTTTCCTGGTACATGGTCTGTGCCACGCTGGCCGGTCCGCGCATCTCGAGAATGCGGGCGACCTGTATTTGCCAGGTCTGGTCGCCGTGGTGGACTTCGATCAGGTCGCCAACACGTACCTGATGGGCCGGTTTGACACGCTGCGCATTTTGCAGAACCCGTCCTAATTCAACGGCATTGGTGGCGAGGCTGCGGGTTTTGAAAAATCGGGCGGCCCATAGCCATTTGTCGATTCTGGTTGTTTCACTCATTGCACATTCAATACTTGTCTCTGGATCAGGATCGACACGGGTTCATCCCAGCCGGATGCCGCGCTATATAAGCATGTAGCGGCTAAGTCATTCACGCTGAGGCGAGCTTGTGGTGATCCGCTTGTGTTAGTTCATTTTCTGGAGCGAAGGCACGTCTATCGCACGCGATTGGAACGTTCATTCTATTTCACGCTGCCCCGTTGGAAATGTATTGTAGGCGCTGCGCAATTACAAGGTATTTATGCCTGTTTGCTAAGCAAGCTATGCTGCACTGCGCATAGACACAAAACTGAACGACCGTACAATTTGACGATCATTTGTTTGTTTTGCATGTTGGCACAGACAAATTCTCCGGATCTGGCAAAACAGCGAAGATCCTATTGCAGGCGCGGTGTGCCTGAAGCAGACGGAAGCGATTGGCAAGATGGCGGAGTTGCGCAGGCCCTAACAAATCTCGACGGGAATTCCCATGAGCTCAGTGGACGACTTAAGCGGAAAGAAGCGCGCCATTCTGGTTGCGGCGGAGAAATGTTTTGCTGCGCAAAGTTATGAAGGCGTTTCCATCCGCGACATTGCACACGAAGCCGGCGTACCGGTGGCCCTGGTCGGTTATTATTTTGGCGCCAAGAACGAGCTCTACCATGCGATCTACGAATATCACAGCAGTTATATCGCCGAGCGCCTGGCTGGTTTGCGCAAAGCGCGCCAGCACGACGATGCAAACACCGCTTTAGAAGCCATCATTAGCGCCTTCATCATGCCGGTGTTAAAACTCAACGAACAACCGGAAGGCATGTATTTTTCGCGCATGGTCATGCGCGGCGTCATCGATCAGCATGAAGCCAGCGACAGGATTACGCGAGAATTTTACGACCCGATGGCGCGGGAATTCATCGCCGCTTTGCACGATGCTTTACCCAATGCGACCGCCGAGCGGATTTTCTGGTGCTATCAATTTGCCTTGGGTGCGCTGCTGCATCACGTAGTTGATACGCGCATAGAGCGTCTGTCGGACGGCCTATGCCCGGCGCGTCAGGCAAAACTGGCGGCGCCGCATTTATTGCGTTTTGTCACCGACGGCATCCGTTCTGTCACCAGCGCCTGAAGACAATTTGCCCGGGAACAAAATATACTCCCCATTTTTTTAATTTTTTTCAGCATGAAGCGCACGTAATAAGCGCGGCATGGAAATATACTCACTCCGAGTATCACTTTTTCACATCACAACCTGCGATCCAGCCTTCCAACGCATCAAACGCCGGCAATCCAAATGCCTGATCGCGCCTTTGCCAGGACCAGGCGGCCAGCATCAGACACAAAACGGCATCAAGCAGATCGCCACTGCCATCTTGCACAATCGCATCGCGCCAGTCGCCCACGTTCATTGAAATTTGCCACGGCGTTGCGCCCTGTTCCAGCGCGGTCAGAATCTGTTCGCGCGCATCGTGGCGCTGTGGCGTCTGGCGAGCACGCTGGTCGCTTTTGTAAGATAGTCGCGTGATGCTGCGGGCAACCATGCCGGGATAGGCTTCCAGCGCAATTCTGTCAGGGTCCGCCACATGCATTCCCGGCAGACTGACGCCAGCCTCCAGCAAGCGCGGGGCACCGGCATGCAGCATAAATGCAACTGGCGGATTCACCCATTTCATCGACGGCGATGATCCTGCCGGGATATCCGTCGCCCGATGTGCAAACTTACGCCCCGCCGGGCGCGCACCGCAAAATGCCTTGCAATGCGCACGCAAATCGGCGCGCGAAAGCGTCTGCATATGCTGCATCAGTGCTGCCCATTCCAAAGGCCAGCCCAGTTGCTCGAGCAATTCGCGCGGCAAGGAAAATGGCAAATCGAAGCCTGCCAGCCACGGCCCGTCTTGCCGCAACCACTGCTCGAACGACGTGAAATCAATCAGCGTTTGCATCTGTTGCAGCCGCACGACCGCGCCATCCACGATGCCGCTGGCAATCACGATGCCCTTGCGGCGCGAAGGTGCAGACGTAAAATCGACGCCATGCAATTGCATCAATAGCCGCCCCAGGTCACGATGCGCATTAAACCGCGATACACCAGATACGCCGCGCCATACCAGGCGCGCAAATACCACGGCCTGCGCGCATAATCGCTGGCGAAAATTTCCACACCATCCTTCATGCCCAGCGTCAGGTCATGCGTCAGCGTCGCCGTAAAACGCTTGTCACGGATAACGACATTCGCTTCGTGATTCACGAACAGACTAAGACCATCGAAATTACTCGACCCCACGGTCGCCCAGTCCTTATCGATGATGGCGACCTTGGCATGCAACTGCGTCTTGCGATATTCGACGATACGCACGCCGGCGTTCAGCAATTTCGGATAAAACGAATGCGTGACAGCATCCTGCAAGGCAAACTGGCCGACGCCGATCAGCAACACCACATCAACGCCGCGCGACGCCGCCGAGATCAAGGCCCGCCGGAATTTTCTGCCCGGCGCAAAATACGGCGTCACCAGAATGGCCCGCGTGCGTGCCATGCCCAGCGCATGCAAATACGCTTTTTGTATCGTCGCCCGATTGCGCAAATTGTCGCGCACTACAAACGCTGCCGAAGTGCGCTGCGTGCGCGCGCCTTTGGCATCAGCGCGCAGGTCACGCAGCAATGCCAGACGACTCAGCAGATTCAACTTGCCCAGTTTACGCCATTGCGCCTCTACCTCCAGATGCACATGCGCCACCAAAGGCCCCATCAGGCGAACCGCAAAATCCCAGCGCGGAAACGCCAGATTGATCGCCGCCCCGTCATCGGAAATCATATCGTCGTTAATATTCAGACCGCCGATAAAGGCCAGCTTGTTATCGATCACGCAGATTTTCCTGTGCGTACGCGCCAGCCCGCGACGGAACCAGGGATTAAAACAACGGCAATCAATGCCTGCCAACAAAAACTCTTGCGTTAATTTCAGCGCGTGTTGTCTGCCGCTGCCTATCCAGTCAATCACCATGCGCACCACAACACCACGTGCGGCGGCGCGCAGCAAGGCACCGCGAACCTGGGCAGCGGTTTCATCATCGGAAAAAATATAGGTTTCCAGATAAATTTCGCGCACTGCATCGCTGATACCGACCAGCAAGGCCGGGAAAAATTCTGCCCCGCTATGCAATAGCCGAATCTCGTTGCCGTCGATAAAATTCAGTTTGCTCATGCCGTCGATGCTGATTTATTTACCGCCGGAAAGCAACTCCAGCGTTGCCGTTATCGGCACATGATCCGATAACGACGACCACGGCGCACCCTTCAGCACGCTGGCCTCGGCCACCCGGAACCCGCGCAGATACACGCGATCCAGACATAGCCACGGCAAACCGGCCGGAAACGTCCGTGCATGTCGCGCCTTGGTGCCTGTCAGCAGAGCACGCACGCCTTTGAGCGAAAACGTCGGCGTGCCATGATGTGCATCGACATCGAAAGCTTCAATCACGCCCAGCTCCTGATACAGCGTGCGGCTCAGTTTCTGATTCCAGTCGTTGAAATCTCCGGCAATAATCAGCGGTGCATCCGGCGGCAAACTGCTTCTGATCGTATCAATCAGCGCCTGCACCTGGCGGCGGCGGCTGGCCGCAAACAAGCCCAGATGAATGACAAAACAATGCACCTCCGCGCCGCTTTTATGCACAACGGCATGCAAAATGCCACGTTGTTCAAATTCGTGGTCGGACACATCGTGATTCGCAAACGACGCGATTGGAAAACGGCTCAACAGCGCATTGCCATGATGTCCGTGCTCATACACGGCATTCATGCCGTACGCCGAGTGATGCGATTCACCCGCCAAAAATTCATGCTGCCCGACTTGCGGCCATTGCGTGTGGACTTCGGCATGGTAATCGTGCTGCCCCTGCACTTCCTGCAAAAACACCAGGTCGGCATCCAGTAAGTTGATCGCTTCTTTGATGCCGTGTATCCGCGCTTTTCTGCCAAAGGCACTGACGCCTTTGTGAATATTGTAGGTGGCGATACGCAGTTGCATGCTGTTTGCTCCGCTATAGAAGTTCAGGTAATTGCAGAATCGCTTCCGCATTAGAGGCCGAAAAACACTGGTCGGCGGCTTCGCGCCACGGCAACCACCGATACTGCAAATGTTCACGCGGAGCCAGCGTCACCGGCACATCGCGGCGCACGCACAACCCGAACACATGCTCAGTATTGTGCGTCACGCCCGGCGCATAACGATGACGCCACACAGGATAAATTTCATAGATATTGGAGAGTGCCCAGTCTTTCAGGGCGAAAGCGGTGGCGTCGATGCCGGTTTCTTCGGCGACTTCACGGATCGCGGTTTCCACCAGAGGCTCATCCATGCTGTCCCTGGAACCCGTCACCGATTGCCAGAATCCGGGTTTGTCAGCACGCTCCAGCAACAGGACATCGAGCTCAGGTGTGTAGATGACCACCAGAACCGATTCAGGAATTTTATACGTCATGCTTGCCAAATGAGTAGGAACAAGCGGCGATTTTACCCTGATGCGTCTTCTTTACGGGAAATGACTGCGGCTTTCCGGTTGCCCGATGCGCCGCATAGCCTCAGCAGCCATCGCTACGAAAAAATCGTCTGCCGATTCTCGCCACACTGGCAAAAACCGGGCAGACATAGTGCGGCGCTGCCGCGATGACAGCGCGATGCTGAGCCGCAGGTTTATTTAGAAAAATAGGTCTCGACGCAGACCATGCTGTCCCCTGCGCCACGTTCGCAGTAGGATTTTTTCAGCTCATAACTTTGGGTCGCCGGATTATTGAACTTGTACGGTCCGTACCAGCCTTTCGACGAGGTTTTCACCATGTCGATCATGCCCTTGATGAACGCATTGCCATCCACGTCTTTCATGCCGATCAGATTTTTTCCGACCATTTTTGCATTCGCACCTTGCGCTAGGCAATTACCTTGAAAATCGTACACAAAGACGTATAAATCCTTGTCTTTAAAACTGCCATCAGGATGCTCGGTAAACGCTTTATGCGCTTTTTCTGCGCCTTCTGCTTTAATCAGTGCCACGGCTTTTTTCACCATTGCCTGCGCGTCGGCTTCACTTCCATGTTCAGCCG
The DNA here is from genome assembly GCA_028868455.1 of Burkholderiales bacterium. Taxonomy (GTDB): domain Bacteria; phylum Pseudomonadota; class Gammaproteobacteria; order Burkholderiales; family Burkholderiaceae_D; genus Undibacterium. The sequence continues at coordinate 13,497 of JAGWUK010000020.1, forward strand.
CTGCGCGCGCAACCGGAACCAGCACAGTCATCGACAACGCACCGGCCACCATTGCTGCCTTGAATAATTTATTCATTCTTGTTCTCCCAAAAAAGTCTTTGCAAAAATCGGCGCCATGACAATTTTTGCGTGAGGACAATACTCCCCTTCGCAACACAAAACATTGTGCAGTCATTGCGTTATAGCACCACATGCCGATAAGCAACATCAAGAATCAGGCAATGAAACAAGAATTGACAAAACCCTTTTGTTTTTAGAAAGCAAAAAAAATAATGCCATCGGCATTCGCTGACAAATACCGTCCCTGAACAAAAATCACTCGCATCAGCGCAAGATGCGTACAAAAAAAAGGCGCAATTTCTGCGCCAAATGGGGAATCAATTTCAACGTCGCCTACCGCGCCGTAAACAGATTGCATGCCAGGATTGCATGCGACAAGGACATATTGCGTTCTTTTCATTACACATGGCACACGCTTTGCCACGGACTACTTCGCTGTCACTTTCCAAATGCT
>JAGWUK010000560.1 GCA_028868455.1 Burkholderiales bacterium
CTATGCAAGCAACGGAGGAGTGCATAGCGATTCGATGTATTCAACAGAACTTAAACCCAGACAGCAAACGAGAGCAGTAATAAGAGCAACATCCATAGCAATAAAGCACGCCAGACCAGGCCGACTGTACTTTGCAATGCCCGCGGCGAAGCTTCGGCACCAGGCTGGCTTTCCAGCTCCAGGCTATCGACATCCACAGCCGTGGCATCGGCTTCCAATATCATGGCTTTTTCTTCGGGTTCCCCGAGCCGCACACCGAGCGCGCCACCACCGGCCGAGAGAATAATGCCGACAACTTCATCCGACCAGCGGTCAGCATAATTGCGCCAGGAGTAAACGGCATCTTCGAAATTCCCAACCACCGCAAACGCGACGGCGGTCAAACGCGCCGGTATCCAATCTATCCAGTAAAAAACTTTCGCAGCATAGGAGCCGAACGCCTCATTTTTCATATGTTCAGGTTCATTCCAGGCCCTGGCCAGATATTCCGCGGCACGATACATCACGGCACAAGCTGGTCCAACTGGCATCAGAAACCAGAAAAAAACGCCAAATACATTGCGATGCGTCGCAATCAGGGCACGCTCGACTGCAAGTCTGGAAATTTCAGAGACCTCCATCCCCGCCGTATCCAGATGTGTCCACTCACTCAGATATTGACGCGCAGCGTCTTCATCGCCTGAGCTCAAGGCCAGTTGAATGGAAGTGAAATAGTGACTGTAACGGCGAAATCCTAAAGTCAGATAAACAATCAACACGTTCCAGGCAAGCGCGGCAAACGGGTTCAAACGGAGGCAAAACCAGTAAATTACCGCGGTTGGCAAGGTTAACGACACCATCACTATCCACCAACCGAGGCGACCATGCTGCACTTTACCTGCGTTGAATGACGCTTCAATTTTTTCTGCCAGACTTTGTATCTGCATGTAAATTGGATTGTCTGCTCGCAAAGGTTTTAGCTGCTCAATGAGCAAGGCGCACAGTATGGATAGAAATGTCATGATCGGTGAAAGTCTGTCGCCATTTTGGGCAACCAATGAATTTGCAAATGCGGCAAGTGTAAACGGAATTACCTAGTTTATGAAGCTTTGTTCCAGAAGCAACACGCCCATTTTTATGCCCTCAGCATATGAAACAGATTCCTCAGCATTCCTGCCGTCGCTCCCCAAATGAAGTGTTGCTGATAAGGCATTGCATAGAATGTACGGGTACCGCTGCCGTCGGGCAAAGTAAATACCCGTCGCTGATGATTTCTTCCGTCCATTAAAAACGATAAGGGCACTTCAAATATCGATGCAACTTCGGTCGGATCGGCATTCAGCTCAAACGGAGGCTGTACCAGCGATACCACTGGCGTGACCTGATAGCCGGTGCCGGTACGATATTCCGGCATTGTTCCCAGCACGGAAACGTGATTTCGCTGCAATCCGACTTCTTCTTCCGCTTCGCGCAGAGCGGTTTCCACCGAGTCAGCGTCGGACGCCTCATGTCTGCCACCAGGAAAACTGATTTGACCAGCGTGGTCTGTCAAATTGGCTGAACGGTGCGTTAACATTAACGTCAATCCTTGCTCACGGGAAACGATAGGGATCAACACTGAGGCCAGGCGAAATGGTGCACTTTTCACCAGAAAATGTTCATCGGTAGCCTCGGGCGTCCATTGCGGTTGCTTTTCAAATCGCTGACGCAACCAGGATGCTGACAAGCGCTCAGCTTGCAATGCCTGCTCACCGCCCACGGACAGGATAGGCAGAATTTCTGGGTTAAATATACGTTGACTCACAGTTTTTAATTCTTCCATGAAAAAAAGGGACGCCGAAGGCATCCCTTTTTCAATACGGCATAAAGCAATATTACTCTGCTTTTGCTGCTGCAACTTTGCGAGCTGGCAATTTTTCTTTGATACGTGCAGATTTGCCCGAACGTTCGCGCAAATAGTACAGCTTAGCACGACGGACATCACCACGACGTTTCACTTCAATAGAAGCGATCAAAGGAGAATACAGTTGGAAAGTACGCTCAACGCCTTCGCCGGAAGAAATCTTACGAACGATGAAGTTAGAGTTCAAACCACGGTTACGACGGGAAATAACAACACCTTCGTAAGCCTGTGCACGTTTGCGTGTGCCTTCAACAACGTTGACGCTAACAACAACTGTGTCACCTGGTGCAAAGTCAGGAATATTTTTACCGAGACGAGCAATTTCTTCTTGCTCTAATTTTTGGATCAGATCCATTTTTCACTCCGATAGCCATCTTGCCGACGCTGCAGAGATAATCTCTGACTTCTGCCCGGTAGAGGATGGGGTTTAACATGCGAACTAAACGAATAGTTCACTCTTTAAGTCCTTATCCGAAAATAAGGAAATACTAAAAATTTTTACGACAAGCCAGCCAAAAACTTTTCGTCAGCAGAACTAAGCAAACCGGCGGCACGCGCTTGCAAAATCAAATCTGGTCGCTTGCGCAAACTTGCCTCAAGAGTTCTTTGACGCCGCCACTTTTCGATTTCAGCGTGATTACCGCCTAACAATACCGGAGGCACGACCATATCCCGGAATGTCTCAGGCCTGGTGTAATGTGGACAATCTAACAAGCCATTCACAAAACTATCTTGCACCGCAGAAGCATCATCATGCAAAACACCAGGCAATTGCCGGATTACTGAATCCATTAATGCCATTGCCGGCAATTCTCCGCCTGACAAAACAAAATCACCCAAGCTGATTTCTTCATCAACACAGGTATCAAGCAAACGCTGATCAACCGCTTCATAACGACCACAAAGCAATACCAGC
>JAGWUK010000561.1 GCA_028868455.1 Burkholderiales bacterium
CCGGAGCAACTTGTGTGATTCATCCTGGTGGCTCCATGCGCGACCAGGAAGTCATTGATGCCGCCGACGAACGCGGCGTCGTCATGGTATACACCGGTACACGTCATTTCCGCCATTAAATCTATTACCCCTCGCTAACGAGGGGTAATTTTAGGCATCAATGAAAATTTTAGGTATTGACCCGGGGCTTCGCACTACGGGCTTCGGGCTCATTCACAAACAAAGTGGCAAACTGACCTATATTGCGTCTGGAACGATCAAGACGACCGATGGGTCGTTACCTGATCGGCTGAAAACAATACTTAGTGGCGTATCGGAAATTATTCGCACTTATCAGCCGGACTGCGCAGCAATAGAAAAAGTCTTCGTCAACGTTAATCCACAATCCACTTTACTGCTTGGGCAAGCCCGTGGCGCCGCCATATGCGCACTCGTGGCAGCCGACCTCGCGGTCGCCGAGTACACAGCATTGCAAGTTAAGCAAGGCGTTGTCGGTCATGGACGGGCAAAAAAAGAACAAGTACAAGACATGGTTCAGCGATTGTTAAGTTTATCTGGCACGCCAGGCTCTGACGCAGCAGATGCGCTTGGCGTAGCAATTTGCCATGCCCACAGTGGCGAAGCGCTAGCCAGTCTCGGTGCGCTTGCACCTGGCCTGGCAAAAAAGGGTTTGCGCGTGCGCGGTGGCCGCCTAGTAGGCTGAACAGTTTATTAGTATTTACCGCCGCGACTCTCGTCAAGGCAACAGGAATCGTTTACTATCACTGTTTATTCATACAGTATGGAAGCAGTCCCATGATAGGTCGCATCGCAGGCACGTTGATCGAAAAGAATCCGCCCCAGCTTTTAGTCGATTGTCATGGCGTGGGATACGAAGTTGATGTTCCGATGAGTACTTTCTACAATCTCCCGGGGTTGGGTGAAAAAGTCATTTTACTGACCCATCTGGCCATACGAGAAGACGCCCATGTTTTGTTTGGATTCGGTACCGCAGAAGAGCGCTCAACATTTAAACAGTTAGTCAAAATTAGTGGTGTCGGTGCGCGAACGGCGCTCTCTATTTTGTCAGGGATGTCCGTCGCCGATCTGGCGCAAGCTGTGACTTTGCAAGAATCGGGCAGATTGACGCGCGTTCCGGGAATTGGAAAAAAAACCGCCGAGCGTTTGTTGCTGGAGTTAAAAGGAAAACTGGGTGCAGACCTTGGCGTCAGCGCCGATGCGATCGCATCGGATGACCATAGCTCAGATATCCTGAACGCCTTGCTTGCGTTGGGTTATTCCGATAAAGAGGCCGTACTGGCCTTGAAAAAAGTTCCAGGCGGCACCAGCGTTTCAGACGGCATCAAACTCGCGCTTAAATCATTGTCCAAAGGCTAAATGATGAGTATCCAGACGGACAATCTATCGTCGGGCTTCAATGAGCCACGTATCATTTCTGCGGCAGCAACATCGCCGAATGAAGAAGCATTAGAGCGCGCTCTTCGCCCCAAGCAGCTGGACGAATACGTTGGTCAGGAAAAAATCCGCGACCAGTTAGAAATATTCATTGCAGCTGCACGGAATCGTCATGAAGCGTTAGACCATACGCTTTTATTCGGCCCGCCTGGATTGGGAAAAACGACATTGGCGCATATTATTGCGCGCGAAATGGGCGTCAATTTGCGCCAGACTTCTGGGCCAGTATTAGAACGTGCAGGGGATCTGGCGGCGTTGCTGACCAATCTCGAAGCAAATGACGTCTTGTTCATTGACGAAATTCATCGATTGTCACCAGTGGTTGAAGAAATATTGTACCCGGCACTGGAAGATTACCAGATCGACATCATGATAGGTGAAGGCCCCGCCGCCAGATCAGTTAAATTGGATTTGCAGCCATTTACTCTGGTTGGTGCCACAACACGGGCAGGTATGCTGACCAATCCCTTGCGGGATCGTTTTGGTATTGTTGCCAGACTTGAATTTTATACCCCAGAACAATTAGCGAGCATCGTTACCCGCTCTGCATCGCTTCTGAAAGCACCTATCAATGAAGACGGTGCCCGCGAGATCGCTAACCGCGCCCGAGGTACCCCTCGCATCGCCAATCGCTTATTGCGACGTGTCCGCGATTATGCCGAAGTGAAAAGTAACGGTCAGATTACGAAACCAACTGCCGATGCGGCACTCAAAATGCTGGACGTTGATCCAGTTGGATTTGATTTAATGGACAGAAAACTGCTGGAAGCGATCTTATTTAAATTTGGCGGCGGCCCTGTTGGTCTAGACAATGTGGCGGCGGCGATCGGTGAAGAACGAGATACGATTGAAGATGTACTTGAACCTTACCTGATACAACAAGGATACTTGCAACGAACGCCTCGGGGAAGAATTGCGACCCAGTCTGCTTACCTGCATTTCGGCGTGACTGCGCCTCAGACCGGCAATAATGGGGAATTATGGACTGGAAATGGAAGTTAATACCGCCAGACAAATTTCTTCCGAAATTCGCGACGTATTGTTCAAAATGTTGCTGATAAATTCATTCTTTTTTAATTTTCTAATCCACGTGCATTATGCTGATGTCATCAAAAGCTGATAGTTATGCTTATCAATTTCTCGAAGCAAGGGCATACGGACAGTTGCTTACTCCGCTATCTAGCGCATGCGGTTTAAGCATTGCGGATGCTTACCATATCGCAAAATCGCTCGACACAATACGCGTATCAGAAGGTGAAGTACCGATCGGGCGAAAACTTGGTTTCACTAATAAAAAGCTATGGTCTAGATATGGTGAAAAGGAAGCTATTGATGCACCGAT
>JAGWUK010000562.1 GCA_028868455.1 Burkholderiales bacterium
ATGCATGCCCTGGGATTTGAAAATGACGTTTGCCAAATCTGCTTTGACCAAGGTCGAAAAAACTATGGGGCGATTACCTTCTGCAGCGTAGGCATCATTAATCTTTCTGACTGCATCGTGCGCTTTATCGAGCGTATCGATAAATGGTAGCCTGATTTGCCGGAATTTAAGCTCGAATTGGGTCAAAACGGAATGGCCAAAAGTTTCGGCGGTAATGCCTGTTCCGTCTGAAACAAAAAAAACCGTACGATTGGCAGAAGGTAGTGAGGAGTGGGGCGCGTCTGGCATTTTATTATTTTATTAAATAGATGAAAATTTTTTGCATAAGGATGTAACAAAAAAGACCGTAAATTCTGCAGGCGTCTACATGAATTTTCCAGTACACAATGTAAAATGCTGCAACAGCATTTGCTCGTGTCTCAGTTAAGAATAACAAAAAAAATCCATTTGGCACGAAGCAGGGCAAAAGATTTCTTATCATCATAAAGAGGTTGTTATGTCTAACACAGTAAATACCGAGGCGGTTTACGTTGCTTCGTTCGAGCATTTACGAATGACGGATGTCGAATCCGTCGGCGGGAAAAATGCGTCTTTGGGGGAGATGATCAGTCAACTGGCTTCGGCCGGTGTGCGGGTGCCAGGTGGTTTTGCCACAACAGCCCAGGCTTTTCGTGATTTCCTGTCGTACAGCGAAAACGGCGGTACAACGCTTGCGCAACGCATTGCTGATCGTCTGCAAACTCTGGACATCGAAGATGTCAAAGAGTTGGCCAAGGCTGGTGCAGAAATCCGTCAATGGATACTGGAAACTCCGTTTCAGCCACGTCTGCAAAAAGAAATTGAAGAGTTTTACCATAAACTGGTCGACGACTCTTCTGAGGAAATGTCATTTGCCGTGCGCTCGTCAGCCACTGCCGAAGATTTGCCCGATGCGTCATTTGCTGGCCAACAAGAGACTTTTTTAAATGTTGTTGGTATTGATAACGTACTTGAAGCAATGAAACATGTTTTTGCTTCTTTGTATAACGACAGGGCTATTTCCTATCGTGTTCACAAAGGTTTCACACATGCCGAAGTCGCTTTGTCGGCTGGTGTGCAACGCATGGTTCGCTCAGATGTCGGTGCGGCCGGTGTTATGTTCACCATCGATACCGAATCAGGCTTTAAAGATGTTGTGTTTATTACGTCGAGTTATGGTCTTGGTGAAACGGTCGTTCAAGGCGCTGTCAATCCGGATGAATTTTATGTTCATAAGCCAATGTTGGAGCTTGGCAAGTTACCTGTGATCCGCCGCAATATCGGTTCCAAACTGATCAAGATGGAATTCACAGGCGAGGCAAAAGCGGGGCGATCTGTCAAAACAGTCGATGTGCCGGTAGAAATGCGTAATCGGTATTCACTGAATGACACGGAAGTGGTCGAGCTAGCTAAATACGCCGTCATCATTGAGAAGCACTACGGCCGCCCAATGGATATTGAATGGGGTAAAGACGGTCGCGATGGAAAATTGTACATTTTGCAGGCGCGTCCGGAGACAGTGAAATCTCAGCAAAAATCGACTGATGCGCAGCAACGTTTCCGCTTGAAGGGAAGTGGCACTGTATTGGCTTCAGGTCGTGCCATTGGTCAAAAAATTGGTGCCGGGCGTGTGCGCGTGATTCAGGATCCTTCAGAAATGGAACGTGTACAACCGGGCGACGTTCTCGTTGCTGATATGACTGATCCCAACTGGGAGCCGGTAATGAAGCGCGCAGCGGCAATCGTGACTAATCGCGGCGGACGTACTTGTCATGCGGCGATCATTGCGCGTGAACTGGGTGTGCCGGCAGTGGTCGGTTGTGGTGATGCGACCGAAACCCTGAAAGATGGTACTTTGGTCACGGTATCGTGCGCTGAAGGGGATGAAGGTAAAATCTACGACGGTTTGCTGGAAACTGAAGTGACAGAAGAATTGCGTGGCGAATTGCCTGCATTGCCACTCAAAATCATGTTAAATGTGGGTAATCCGCAGTTGGCATTTGACTTCCAGTCTGTGCCGAACGCAGGCGTCGGTCTGGCGCGTCTGGAATTTATTATCAATAACAATATCGGTGTGCATCCAAAAGCCATTCTGGAATACCCGAACATTGATCCTGATCTGAAAAAAGCGGTCGAATCCGTGGCGCGTGGGCATGCGTCTCCGCGCGCTTTTTATGTCGATAAACTGGCTGAAGGTGTTGCAACGATTGCTGCGGCTTTCTGGCCGAAAAAAGTCATTGTCCGCTTGTCAGACTTTAAATCCAATGAGTATAAAAAGCTGATTGGTGGCTCGCGCTATGAGCCTGATGAAGAAAATCCTATGTTGGGTTTCCGCGGCGCAGCACGTTACCTCGCGCCGGACTTTGCTGAATCGTTCGAGATGGAATGCCTGGCCATGAAACGTGTTCGCAACGACATGGGTCTGACCAATGTCGAAATTATGGTGCCTTTCGTTCGCACATTGGGTCAGGCAGAAAAAGTTGTTGATCTGTTGGCAAAAAATGGATTGAAACGCGGCGAAAATGGTTTGCGTCTGATCATGATGTGTGAAGTCCCATCCAATGCTATTCTGGCAGAAGATTTCCTGCAATTTTTCGACGGATTTTCTATCGGTTCCAACGATTTGACTCAGTTGACGCTTGGCCTCGATAGGGACTCCGGGATGGAATTGCTGGCTGCCGATTTCGATGAACGCGACCCTGCTGTGCGTGCCTTGTTATCTATGGCAATCAACGCCTGTCGCAAACTGAATAAGTATGTTGGTATTTGT
>JAGWUK010000563.1 GCA_028868455.1 Burkholderiales bacterium
CTTCGCTGTTTCTGAGGCGCGCTTCGACACGATGGCGCTCCAGCGCCATTTGTATGGTGGCATGCAATTCGCGCTCGGAAAACGGCTTAACCAGATAGCCATAAGGCTGCGTCGCTTTTGCCCGTTCCAGCGTTTTTTCTTCAGAATAGGCTGTCAGGTAAATCACCGGCACATGGATTTTTGCCGCAGTATCAATGCCATCAATATCGCCAGAAATATGGATATCCATCAAGACGATATCGGGCGAAAGTTCTGTCACGCCACGCAATGCCTGATCGTGCGAAGCAACGACACGCGGCACATCATAACCAAGACGGATCAGGCGGCGCTGCAAATCCAGCGCGACGATGCTTTCATCTTCAACGATCAACACACGTGAGGGCATTGCGGTCCCCTTTTTCAGTTGGCTGCAAATGGAAATTCGAGTGAAAACTTTGTTGGTTTTTGACGCTGTATCGTTAATTCGCCGTTCAATTGCTGCGAGAGTAAAGTCACCAGCCGCAGACCCAAGGTCTCAATATTGTTGATGTCGAGATTTTCATCGATGCCTACACCGGTGTCGGCGACCGTCAAAAGAATATTGCCGTTGTCCTGCAATGCCAGTATCACAGATATTTCACCTGCCTGCCCATCCAGGAAAGCATGCTTGAGGGAATTGGTCACCAGTTCATTGATGAGCAAGCCGCAGGGAATCGCTGAATTGATCGGTAAAAAAACTGCACCAGCATCGATGTTCAGACTCAGATTTTTGGTGTCGACGCCGTAAGAAGCCACGATAGTTGGCACCAGTGCTTCCAGAAAGCCGCTGAAATCAACGCGGGCAAAATCGTTGGACTGATACAAAGTCTGGTGTATCAGCGCCATTGACTGGATGCGGTTCTGACTGTCCATCAACATACCCTTGACAGCCGAATCGGCAATCTGCGATGACTGCAAGTTAAGCAAGCTATGAATGATCTGTAGATTGTTTTTTACGCGATGATGTATCTCGCCCAGCAATAAGTCTTTTTCTTTCAGCGCCGCTTGTATACGCACTTCTTTTTGCTTGCGATCCGAAATATCGACAATCGAAGAAAGCACCATCACGCCATCTGCCGTATCGATAGGGTTCAGCCCAATTTCGATGGGAAATTCGCTGCCGTCCTTGCGCCGGCCAAACAGATCGCGTCCGGCGCCCATTGGTCGCGATTGCGGGTCGGCGTAATACAAATCCCTTTTTTGCGGATGACCGCGCCGGAAACGATCGGGGACAAGAATTTCCACAGTCTGCGCCAGCAATTCGACACGCTCATAACCGAACATAATCTCGGCCTGGGTATTGACCATTTCTATACGACCACGCTGATTGATCATGACCATCGCATTCGGTGCCGATTCTACGACGCGCCTGAAGCGCTCTTCCAGGCGCTTGCGCTCGGAAATATCGACGATGGATGACAACACCATCATGCCGTCCTCGGTTTCTATCGGGTTCAAGCCAATTTCTACGGGGAACTCGCTGCCATCTTTTCGGCGACCAAACAGGTCGCGACCCGCCCCCATTGGGCGAGCCTGCGGGTCATCGAAAAACTGATTGCGCTTTTCCGGATGCGCATGTGAAAAACGATCGGGGACAAGTATTTCAACCAGCTTGCCTAGCATTTCTGTGCGGGTGTAGCCAAATAGACGCTCGGCCTGTGTGTTGACCATTTCAATGCGTCCTGCACGGTTAATCATGACCATCGCATTCGGTGCAGATTCCACGACGCGCCGGAATCGCTCTTCCAGTCGCTTGCGCTCAGTCATGTCTTTTGTGACTTTGGCATAGCCTTCCAATTTGCCATGGGAGTCGGTCAGAGCGGTGATGACGACGTTGCCCCAGAATAAGGAATGATTTTTACGGCGCCGCCATCCTTCGTCTTCATAGCGACCTAGCGCCCGGGCGCGTTCCAGTTCAAGCGCTGGAACACCATCGCTCACTGCGTCGTCGGCGTAGAAAATGGAAAAATGCTGACCGAGCACTTCTTCTTTGGAATACCCTTTGATGGCTGCTGCACCGCGATTCCAGCTACAAACTCTGCCTTCAGGGTCAAGCATGAAGATCGCATAATCTTCTATCCCCTCAACCAGACGCCGGAACCGGCTGTCATCGGTGGAGCCAAGTTCCCAGATGGTATTCGTGTCGCCAGTCATCGCCATACTCCACTGAAGAGTTGTCTTTTATTCTAGCATCGAAAAACGGAATTTGTTTTAATTATATTATTTCTTTTGGGAAATTTATTTCACCTGAAATTGACATGGTGAGCATGGTCGTCGGCGTCCCGTATCGCTGGCTTTGCCCATTTTTGGCGTTGAACTTATTCACCGCCACCTTTGAGATACAAGTCTTCGACTTTTTTTCTCGCCCACGGCGTTTTCCGCAAAAACTTCAGGCTGGATTTGATGCTGGGATCGCTGATGAAACAGTTGAGTGCCACGATCGTGCTCAATTTTTCCCAACCGTATTGCTCCACCAGACAGTTCAATATCTGTTCTAAGGTCACGCCATTCAAGCTGCGCTGCTGGCCTGTTGTTGTCATAGATTTCCTTTGCTTTCGTCATTTGCGAAATAGCGACCGGCCAAGTAGCCAATTTAGAAAAGTCGGAAGCATGGCACAATTCTGCCATGCGCACAAAAACTCCCAAGACTGCAGGCAAAGCGCCCATCGACAAAAAAATGGGTGCGACGATCAATCATTCTTCCCCGTTTCACCCTGACAACCGTCATCAGGGCCATTACGACTTTGCCAGTCTGAGCAAAGCCA
>JAGWUK010000564.1 GCA_028868455.1 Burkholderiales bacterium
TCGACTAAAAGATTTAAATCGAACCGAACAATGACAAATAGAGCTTTTGTCCCCTTGCTTACACATTAAAAAACTGCACACGGGGGACACGTGTCGCACAACGGCTGCTATGATACCCGTTTTAGTTCAGCCTCCAAAGAAACCTCGCCTATGAGCAAGCCAGTATTTACCCATTCCCAAGACCAACTAAAGCAAATTGCACAAGATATGTTGCGTTTTGCACGAGAAAAAGGCGCATCGGATGCTGCAGTCGAGGTCAGCGAAGGTGGTGGCTTATCAATCAGTGTGCGTAAAGGCAAGATAGAAACCATAGAACAAAATCGCGATAAAGGTATTGGAATTACGGTTTATATCGGACAACAACGCGGTAATGCCAGCACTTCGGATTTTTCGTCCCAGGCTTTGCGCGACACGGTTGACGCAGCCTATAACATTGCCCGCTTTACGGCAGAGGATGATTGTGCGGGTTTGCCCGATGCGGATTTACTGGAAATGCAGCCGCGCGATCTGAAGCTGTGCCATCCGTGGCTGATTACGGCAGAAGAAGCCATAGAATTAGCCAAACGTACCGAAGCAGCCGCATTTGCCGTCGACAAGCGCATTAGCAATAGCGAGGGGGCCAGCGTTCATGCACAGCAATCGCATTTTGTTTCGGCTAATTCGCGTGGTTTCATGGGCGGATATCCGTTCTCACGTCATACCATTGCAGTTGCACCGATTGCAGGCAAGGGCGCCAGGATGCAGCGTGACGACTGGTATTCTTCCCATCGTAATCCCAAAAAACTGGCAGCACCGGAAGAAATTGGCCGCTATGCGGCTGAACGCGCCCTGGCACGCCTGCATGCGCGCAAGCTTGATACACGTAAATGCCCGGTATTATTTGAAGCGCCGCTGGCCGCAGGTCTCTTGGGTGCATTCGTACAGGCGACGTCGGGCGGCGCACTGTATCGCAAATCGACATTTTTGCTGGATTCGCTGGGAACGCGGATATTTCCCGAGCATATTCAGATCACCGAAGACCCGCATATTATCGGCGGTGTCGGCTCTTCGCCTTTTGATGATGAAGGCGTGCGTACGCAACAGCGCAGTGTCGTCGATAACGGCATTTTGAATGGTTATTTTCTGTCGACTTATTCGGCGCGCAAATTAGGGATGCAGACCACAGGCAATGCGGGCGGGTCGCACAATTTGTCATTAACGTCTTCTCACACGAAACGCGGCGATAATTTTGTCGCCATGCTCAAAAAGCTTGGCACAGGTTTGCTGGTGACGGAACTCATGGGGCAGGGCGTCAATTATGTTACCGGCGATTATTCGCGCGGTGCTTCTGGTTATTGGGTGGAAAACGGTGTGATTCAATATTCGGTCGAAGAAATTACCATCGCTGGCAATATGCGCGAAATGTTCATGCAAATGGTCGCCATTGGCGCGGACACTCTGGTGCGTGGCACGAAACAGACGGGCTCCATCTTGATTGAAAGCATGACCGTAGCAGGAAGTTGAGACAGTGATTGTGCGCAGAGTGTCTCAGTTTGTGTTACGTAGAAATACTTAATGCCATAACACCTGAAAAGTTGCCGTTACTGACGGCAATTTTTTTAAGTGCTTGATTTTTAACATTTATTTTGAAATTTTTATGCAAATTGCCGATCGCAGAAGCAATATTGCGCAAATATATGTTGCGTTGCGGTATAAACATCGGTTGCCCGCAGTTTCTTTGGCCAATAAAATAAAATTCGGTTATTAATTTGCTTTGTAATGCTTGTTAAAAAACCATACTAATGCGGAAATCCATCCGCATACATCCCTACATAGGAGACAGCATGGAACGTCGTTCCTTTCTTAAAAAAGCCGCAGTAGGTGCTTCCGTCGGAGCAGTTGCTGCACCGGCTCTGGCGCAATCCTTACCGACAATTAACTGGCGTCTGGCATCCAGCTTTCCTAAAAGTCTGGACACCATTTACGGTGCAGCCGAAGTTTTCTGCAATCGCGTAAAAGAACTGACAGACGGGAAATTCAATATTCGTCCGTTTGCTGGTGGCGAAATTGTGCCGGGCACACAGGTTCTGGATGCCGTACAAAGTGGCACTGTAGAGATCGGTCATTCCGCGTCGTACTACTATTTCGGTAAAGATGCGACATTTGCTTTTGACACCGCGGTGCCGTTTGGCCTGACATCCCGTCAGCAAACTGCATGGATGTTGCACGGCAATGGCATGAAACTGATGCGCGAATTTTTCGCGGAATATAACATCGTCAACTTCCTGGGCGGCAATACCGGTACCCAGATGGGCGGCTGGTTCCGTAAAGAAATCAAAACAGTGGAAGATCTGAAAGGCCTGAAATTCCGTGTCGGTGGTTTTGCCGGACGTGTTTTGACCAAACTGGGTACCGTACCTCAGCAAATCGCTGGTGGTGACATCTATCCGGCGCTGGAAAAGGGCACAATTGATGCGGCGGAGTGGGTCGGTCCTTACGACGATGAAAAACTGGGCTTCTACAAAGTCGCCAAGGTATATCACTATCCGGGCTGGTGGGAAGGTGGCGCGCAGCTGTCTTTCTACGTCGGCAAAAAAGAATGGGACAAGCTGCCTAAGCAATATCAGTATGCGATTGAAGTTGCTTCGCTGGAAGCCCATGTCGATATGCAGGCAAAATACGACGCGAAAAATCCTTCCGCATTGGGTCGCTTGTTGCAAAACAAGATTTCCTTAAAGCCTTTCCCGCAGCCTGTCATGGAAGCATGCTTCAAGGCAGCGCAAGAAACGTTTACTGAAGAATC
>JAGWUK010000565.1 GCA_028868455.1 Burkholderiales bacterium
ATTTCGTGGAATTTACTGCTTGCAATGGACGCCAGCCCGGTCTTTGTTTTGTATACTTCGCACACAGCAGGCTGACGTGTTTTTCCGTTTTGCCTATTGATGCAGAGTTAGGCTAACACAGAGGTGCTTTTGTTGGCGTTCGCGGCGTGAGGCGGCGACTGTTTTTTTCTTGCGCTGAACTTTGCCCCACGCGGCAGTCCGGGGCATTGTATTTTGGTAGTCAAAAATGCGACAGAAAAACAACAACAACGCCCTGTCTCAAACGGAAACTCCAGTAAAAAAGAAGAAAGCCATTACGCTTGGCTCAGACTACCCATGCACCGTCACGATAGACTTCTTCGTCGCCCAGGACGACGGATTCGGTCATGGCAAACACGTCGACATGGTGCCTGCCTTCGCCGCGTTTGATATGAGGTTTTGCGTAGCTGCCATGTTTCGAACCCAGCGACAAATGGATGCCGCACATGCGCTCGAATGTACCGATGTCACGGACAGTCCGGTCTTTGGAAAAGGCCGGGTTCATACCGAATCCAAGTTCGCGTACCCAGATAAGACCGTCGTCGGCACGAATATTGGCCAGTACCTGATCAAATTCTGCAGTGGAATCCAGCGCGTCAACGACCTGTCCCTTTTCAACGATGAGCGTAATTGGCTTTTGTGGGCGATTGACGGTAAATGTCGTGTCGCCGAAAACAAAGATCCGGACACGACCATTGACCGTTTCCAGGTCACGCGCTTCGGTGAACACTTCACCGATCGGAAATTGTCCGCCGACATTTTTCATTTCACGATAGTCGCCGACATTGAGTTTCGCCGGTTCAAACGCTGACGAAAAAACTAGTTGTGCGCCGCCGCTGTCGACGACGCCGTGCGTGGCCGCGTCGATTTTTTGCTTTAAGGCTTTGCCAGTTTCTCGATAATAAATGGGGTCGTAAGCCAGCGACTCAATGTAATACAGCGCCTCCTGACCGGGCATGCGCCCCAGATGCGGATGCTCAATTACTTTCAATGCGCGTTTAAACAGTTCTACCCTGAGACGATAAGCTTCCAGCCGGAAGTTGGTCGATTGCACAAGGATGACCAGGTCTTTTGCATGCAGCGCAGCCAGAGTTTGCATGATGAAATCCGGCGTCGCCAGATCGAAATCAATAAATTGCGCCTTGGGCAGGCAGCGGCGATAGGCGCGTGTGAGTGCGTCGGCCAGTTCGCAACGTGTGTCAAAGACGACGACCGCAGCATGTTGATCTGTGTGCTCAAACGCCAGTGCCAATATGTCGTTCAGATGTTTTTCTGCCGTGTCTATGGCAGTGTCAGCCAATGGCGTGTAGGCAGGTGCCATGTCGGAAGACGCGGTCGTATCAGTAGAAAGCTGTGTCATGAAAATAGGTGATGCCGGACAAGTATCGGGCTTGCGCAAAATTGTTCCGGCGGCGTTTTAGCGTCTGCTCGTACGCTGCGTACTGCCTGCGTCGTTTTACCGTGCTGCAACAATTTTGCGTCAGCCCTGAAGAATATAAAGAGCCGGAAATAACCGGAAAGCGCCATTCTAACGAATTGCACTCATTGCCTATTGATTTTGATCGATTTATGGCGAGGATTTTTGCGTGACAGCGCAGAGCTTAAGCCGCATTGTTCCTGATTGTTGGCGATAGACAAAAGAAAGGCCTTCGCGTAAGGTTTGAACCATTGCTTTGCTGGCAATGTCAGAACGCATTCATATAACTTTCTGGTCTCACGCAAAAACGCCCCGCAGCAGTACGGCTTTGCATGGAACATTTTGTATTTTTCATCGTCATCATGCCTTGTTGTAAAAATTTTGCGTAAGTCCTTTATTCTTGTCCGGAGACACTTTATGCCAAGATGTTCGTTTTCCTCATTCCCTGTTTGTTCTTCGGCGAAATTGCTGTGTGCAAGTCTGCTTTCTGCCGGTGTATTTTTCGGCGTGCAGGCAAGTGCTGCCGATGCGCCGCCGGTAAAAAAGGCAAAACCCGCGATGGCTGATCTGATCAAGGCGTCAACAGCAGCGGACTGGCGCCCGCTTGATCCAGACAATACTTTGTATCTGGAACTGGAAAAGGGGCGCGTCGTGATTGAACTGGCACCTGATTTTGCTCCCCGACATGCAGCAAACATTAAAGCGCTGGTGCGTGAAGGCTATTTTGATGGCTTGGCTATCGTGCGATCGCAAGATAACTATGTTGTTCAATGGGCAGATCCAGACGAAAAACGTGAAGTCAAGGTCGCCAAAAGAAATCTTAATCCCGAATTTACCGTCAAATATCCGGCTAATCTGCCATTCACCCGTCTGCCAGATGCAGATGGGTATGCACCGCAAGTGGGGCACGCGAATGGATTCCCAGCTGGCCGTGATCCTAAAACCGGCACAGCCTGGCTGGCACACTGTTATGCCAGCGTCGGTGTGGCACGCGGCAACGAATCGAATAGCGGCGACGGTACGTCCCTATATGTCGTAACCGGTCACGCCCCACGTCAGCTAGATCGCAATATCACGCTCGTAGGGCGGGTCATGCAGGGAATGGAGTTGTTGACCAGCCTGCCGCGCGGCACTGGTGCTCTGGGGTTTTATGAGAAGCCAGAGCAAATGACGCCGATCAAGGCGATGAAAGTGGCGGCAGATTTGCCGGATGCGCAACGCAGCCATCTGGAAATCTTGCGTACCGATACGCCGACATTTAAAGCGATCATCGAGGCACAGCGGAATCGTGGTGGTGACTGGTATAAGGTGCCGGCTGGGTACATTGACTTATGCAATGTGCCA
>JAGWUK010000566.1 GCA_028868455.1 Burkholderiales bacterium
ACGTCGCTGCCGCGCCAGTGTTTAAGCAGGAAAACCTGACTGCATGGACATTCGACAGCCTGCCTGAACTGCTTGAGGTACAGCAAGGGAAGCAGACGCTGATTGGCTACCCGGCATTGGTTGATAAACAAACGCACTGTCATATTGAGGTGTTTGATGACCCCGACGAGGCCGCACGTATTCATCGCCTGGGCTTGCGCCGCCTGTTCGCCTTGCAGCTGAAAGAGCAGGTCAAATTTTTAGAAAAAAATATCCCTGGTTTGCAGCAGATGGGCATGCAATTCATGGTTCTGGGATCGCAGGAAGAACTGTGTGATCAGATCATACAAACTGCTATTGAACGTGCCTGCCTGCAAAATCCTTTGCCAACCAATTCTGGCGAATTTAATATTCGTCGCGAAGAGGGGAAGGCAAGGCTGAATTTGCTGGCAAATGAAATTGCTCGTCTGGCCGGTCTGATACTTGCTGAGTTCCATAGTTTGCCGAAAAAACTGCAAGGTTTGAAAGCACACACCCAGGCAGCAGCCGATATGCAAAATCAGTTGCAAATGCTGATTACGAAACGTTTTGTCGCCGAGAACGAATTTTCCCAGCTGGCGCATTTTCCGCGCTATCTGAAAGCGATTACCGTACGTCTGGACAAATTGCGCGCCGACCCTGCACGCGATGCAAAATTGCTGGCTGAATGGAATAGCGTGGCGCAGCCGTGGCAGCGTACGCCGCGCAAATCCGGTCTCGCTTCGGACATCGATCCCAAGATGCAGGAATTCCGCTGGTTGCTGGAAGAGTTGCGTGTGTCCCTGTTTGCGCAGGAACTCAAAACCCCAATGCCTGTGTCGGTCAAGCGTCTGCAAAAGGTGTGGGAGAGTATGCAGCGCTAACCATCGCTACGCAGAGCAGCAATCGTTGAGTTCTTGGTGCTGGCGATGCATGAAAACTTTGCATGTGGCGCCAGTTCTGCGGTGAAATTTCGATGGATGCTGTATGCTGACACGAAATTTTTTGCGCAATTTTCCGTGCGCTGACCTCATTAATGCGGCAATGCGTCGCAATGCACATGAATCACAAGCTTACTCCCGGCACAATTTTTTTACTCGTCGTTCCACCTCTGTTGTGGTCTGGGAACGCGATCGTCGGACGTTTGATTCATGAGCTGGTGCCGCCAATCACGCTCAATTTTATCCGCTGGGCTTTTGCATTTGTGATTTTGCTGCCGATGGCATTTCGCATATATCGTCAAGGCAGCACATTCTGGAGCAATTGGCGACGTTATGCGGTGCTCGGCCTGCTCGGTGTTGGTATGTATAACGCCTTGCAATATATGGCTTTGCAAACATCATCGCCGATGAATGTCACGCTGGTAGCGGCGAGTATGCCGGTCTGGATGCTGATGGTTGGAAGGCTTTTTTTTCACTCGTCCGTCACGCGATGGCAGCTTGGCGGTGCTGTGTTTTCCATTGCTGGCGTATTGGTCGTGCTGAGTCGCGGCGATCTGCAGCAGTTGCTGGGATTGCGCTTGGTGGCAGGCGACTTGTTCATGATCGTGGCGACGATCACCTGGTCAGTTTATAGCTGGCTGCTGACCCGCGGTAACGATGGTGAATTGCGACGTCATTGGGCAGATTTTTTACTGGCGCAAGTCACATTCGGCGTCTTGTGGTCGGCGGCGTTTTCAGCAACAGAATGGACGCTGACCAAAGCGGTAATTCATTGGAGCCCGATGTTGATTGCAGCAATGCTGTTCGTTGCCATCGGGCCTGCTGTTATTGCATTCCGTTGCTGGGGGGCTGGCGTGCAAAGAGTCGGCCCGAATGTGGCGGCTTTTTTTAATAATCTCACGCCTTTGTTTGCCGCCGTTATGTCTTCACTGATTTTGGGCGAAGCACCGCATGTTTATCATGGGCTGGCATTTTTGTTGATACTCGGTGGGATTGTGTTGTCGGCGCGGCGCTGAATCTGCTGCGAGACGCCTTCAGCCGCGTCGCATACTTCGCTTGGAGGTATCTGACGTGCAAAGAAAAAACGCCGGAAGCGGGGGAGTCGCTCCGGCGAAGTACTGATATGCAGTGAAGTTAATCTTGCTTATACCGGATCGCCAACACCTATCGGCGCAGGTGCGATGTTCACGATCAATGAAAAGAGCTGATCGTATTTATAGCGCTCGCCAGCATCATTCATGATCTTGCGGTTTTCCATGAAGGCTGCATCAATTTCTTTCCAGTCGGCGTCATTCAATATTTGTTTGGCGACAGGCATGATGCGGTCTTCTTCTGTGCGCATGTGCGCATAGTAGAAGTGGGCATATTGTTCAACCAGATCGCGAAAATGTGGAAAAGCCGGTGCGCCGCCGAACTCATAGTTCAGCAAGGCATCTTGCAGACGATGCACCAGAATTTCCCCGCGGCTGTGTTGATCAATCAACGCATCCAGTTCGGAGTCCAGTTGATGGGTTCTTTCTTTGATCTTCGCAAACAGGTACTGATCTTCTTTTGGATGATGCACACGCTCAGGATATTCGGCAATGTAGTACAGCATGGCGCGGAATACTTTGAGATCGGGGGCATTGCCGCCATTTTCGATCAGACGAACGAAGTACAACATGCCCTGAATCACTGCGGACAAGTGCTCGTGTTCGTCATGAATGATGCTTAACGACACAGGATGGATATTTCGGACGGACATTTTGGTCTCCCTGCTGTTTTGTTGTCACTTTACTCGCTCGTCGAAAGTGACGTTTGATGGAAATCAAAGGAATTAAAGCGAGGATGAGGAAG
>JAGWUK010000567.1 GCA_028868455.1 Burkholderiales bacterium
CGTCAACTTGCGTCATGCGCGGGCGCAGGCGCGGCGGCATATCGGTTATGTCTCGCAAAAATTCGCCTTGTACGGCAATCTGAGCGTGCAGGAAAACCTGCGTTTTTTTGCTGGTGCCTACGGTTTGCGCGGACGTCTTGCCGAGGAGCGCATCGCCGCCGTTACGCAGCAATTTGAATTGCAAACGATGTTGCTATCCCCGGCCTCGCAATTGCCGGGCGGCTTCAAACAAAGGCTGGCGATGGCGGCCGCACTGATGCATGCACCGCAGATTTTGTTTCTTGACGAGCCGACCAGCGGTGCCGATCCGCTGGCACGCCGCGATTTCTGGCGACGCATCACGACGCTGGCTGAACAAGGCACAACCATCGTCGTCACGACGCATTTTATGGAAGAAGCCGAATATTGCGACCGCATCGTGATTCAGGACGCCGGTAAAGTGCTGGCGCTTGGCACGCCGAAAGAAGTGCGCACCGTGGCGGCGTCCGCCATGCAATTGCCGCCCGCTTCTATCGATATGGAGCAAGCCTTCATCGGTATCGTGCAACATGCCAGAGCGACGCAAAATTCTGCCGACACACCCCTTGCCGAGGCCAGCGCATGAACACGCCACTGCACACCAACGCCGGTAATTTCTGGACCCGCCTGTGGGCGCTGACGATCAAAGAATTCCGTCAGCTATTGCGCGACAAAAGCAATCTGGCGATCGGTATTCTGCTGCCGGCTTTGCTGATCCTGCTGTTCGGTTACGGCATCTCGCTGGATCTGAAAAATGCCACGGTTGCCGTGGTGATCGAAGACGCTTCGCCAACGGCTGCCGATGTGCTTTCCGGTCTGGACTTATCGCGCTACCTGACCCCGATGCCGGTGCGCAGCATGCGCGAGGCGGAGGCGCTGATGCAATCGCGCAAGGCGGATGCGATCTTGCGCATACCGGGGGATTTTTCGGCACAGCTCAATCGCGGTCAGGCCAAACTGCAATTGATCGTGCATGGTGCCGATGCCTCCACCGCCAGAACCGTGCAAGGCTATGTCGGCGGTGCGATTGCGCAATGGGGCGTGCGCCAGCGCGATAGCGCCGGGCAAGCGCTCAGCGGTGCAGCCAAGGCGACGCGCGCCATGTACGGCAACGTCACGCTGGAGCAGCGCATGTGGTTTAACGCTGCCAACACCAGTACCTGGTATCTGGTGCCGGGCCTGATCGTATTGATCATGACCCTGGTCGGCGCTTTCCTGACCTCGATGGTGGTGGCGCGCGAATGGGAGCGCGGAACGCTCGAAGCCTTGTTCGTCACACCGGTGCGGCCGCTGGAAATCCTGCTGGCCAAGATGATCCCGTACTTCGTTGTCGGCATGATCGGCTTCGTGATGTGTTTGCTGGCATCGCGCTTCTTGTTTGAAGTGCCAATGCAAGGCTCGCTGTTGCTGCTGGTACTGAGTTCGGTGCTGTATATGTTTGTCGCACTCGGCGTCGGTTTGCTGATTTCTTCGGTGACCAAGAACCAGTTCATTGCCAGCCAGGTCGCCTTGCTGACCAGTTTTTTACCGGCGCTGATGTTGTCGGGATTTTTGTTCGATCTGAACAATGTGCCGGTGGTGGTGCGTTTTGTCGGCAATCTGCTGCCGGCCACGCATTTTCTGGAGCTGATTAAAACCCTGATGCTGGCCGGGAATGTCTGGCCGCTGATCGCCAAGAACTTGCTGATACTGGCGGCGTATGCAGTGTTTTTCCTCGGCGCTGCGCAACGCGTCACTAAAAAAATCATTGCCTGAGGAGGCCTATGTTTGACTTTGTTTTTCGCATCATGGCATTGATACGCAAAGAGCTGATGTCGGTGTTGAAGGACCCGTCCAGCCGCACGATTTTGTTCGTGCCGGTGCTGATGCAAAGCATGCTGTTCGGGTATGGCGCGACCTATGATCTGACCAATGCCCCGTATGCGGTGCTCGATCAGAGTCATAGTCCGGTATCGGCCGCATTGCTGGCGCGACTCGACGGTACCGGCTATTTCCGACGCATCAAAACCTTGCAGTCGGTGGCGGAAATTGCGCCGGTGATCGACACGCAACAAGCGCTGATGGTGTTGCAGATCGGCCCGCGTTTCGAGCAAAAACTGGCCGCTGGCGAAAGTGCGTCCATCCAGATATTGCTCGATGCGCGCAACTCCACCACGGCCAATTCGGCGGCGGCGTATATGAGTGCTATCGTCGACGCCCTGAATACCGAGCAGGCGCAAAAAAACGCGGCAGCACCGCCATTGCTCACCATCGAATCGCGCGCCTGGTACAACCCGAATCTGGAAACGCGCTGGAACTTTATGCCCGCGCTGATCGCTTCGCTGAGCATGTTGCAGACCATGCTGCTGACCGCATTGTCGGTCGCGCGCGAGCGCGAGCAGGGCACATTTGATCAACTGCTGGTCACGCCTTTGTCGCCAACTGAAATCATGATCGGCAAGGCGATTCCGCCGATCATGATTGGCCTGGTGCAGGCCACGCTGGTGCTGTTGGTGACGCGTTTCTGGTTTGGTATTCCGATGGCGGGCAGTTTATTGACACTGTATGCGGCACTGGCGACGTTCACGCTGGCGGCGGTTGGCATCGGTCTTGCGATCAGCGCGTTTTCTCTGAACATGCAGCAGGCGATGTTGTACACCTTCGTGCTGTTGATGCCGATGATGATGTTGTCCGGCTTATCGACGCCGATTAAAACCATGCCGCATATTCTGCAGCTCGCCACGCTGTGCAATCCGCTGCGA
>JAGWUK010000568.1 GCA_028868455.1 Burkholderiales bacterium
GGGGGCTGTGATTTGAAATGTTGTTTCAGCCATTGCGCATTCGGTAAATGCTCCCAATCCTTGCCCCAGCCGACATACTGCCCGTTGTCAGGGTGATGGCGGCTAAGAAATAGCGCAAAAAGGGGATGTTGTCCGTCTTGGCATTGCTCGGCGTCGCCGGATTCAGCCTGCTGATGTTTTACGGCTTGCGTCTGACCGATCCCGTCAACGCCGCATTGATCATGGCCTTTAACCCGGCACAAACGACTGTTTTGTCAGCACTGCTGAACCGCGAAAAAATTCAGCGCGCGCAATGGCTGGGCATCTTCATCGGTTTATTCGGCGTGATCGTGGTGGTCTCGCACGGATCGCTGGCGGCATTACTCGGCTTGCACTTGTCCACCGGCGATCTGCTGGTTGCGTTGTCGAGTTTGTGCTGGGCCGCCTATTGCGTCTTGCCGAAACGTTTTATCAAAGACATCCCGAGCGCCTTGATGAGCAGCCTGACGATCACGCTGGCCGCCGTGGTCCTGATTGCGCTGGCACTGAGCAATGCACCGGATAGCGCGACGGTGCCTGCGCCGGGCACGCTGGGTGTGCTGCTGTTTCTGGGTATCTTCGGGACGGCGCTGCCTTATTTCTGGTGGAATCGCAGCGTGCAGATTCTGGGCCCGGCCAAGGCCAGCGTCTTCATGAACCTGGTACCGTTATTTGCCAGCCTGATCGGCGTCTTGCTCGGCAGCGGTTTAAGTCACAGCCAGCTCGTTGGCGCTGCGCTCATCATTGGCGGCGTGCTCATCAACGGCAGACAAACTCCGGCACCGGCCACAACCAATACCTGCCGCCCTGCCCCCGCCACGCTTCCATCAGGTGGCTGAAACTACCTGGCTCAACACGCAGTATCCATGCGCCTTTCCAGGCATCGCCCCGCAAACCCGCATGGATACTGCGTGACAGAGGCATATTTTAAAATTAGGACTGACGCCGCCGGAGCGGTTTTGCGTCAGTCCTCACATGCTTAAAATTATTCCGGCGATTCAATACGCCATGCCGCCCAGGCCAGCATAGCCCAGCCCGCCAGAAAACCAATACCGCCAAACGGCGTGACCGCACCCAGCACACGCACACCGCTCAGTGCCAGGGCATACAGACTGCCGCTAAACAGGACAATGCCGCACACCATGCTGATGCCGGCACGTTGCAACCAAATTGAGCGCAGCCGCAACATCAGCATTGCCAACACCAGCAAGGCCAGCGCATGCACCATCTGATACGTAACCGCCGTATGCCAGATCGCCAGCATCTCCGGCGTCAGATAGTGTTTCAGCGCATGCGCACCAAACGCGCCAGCAGCCACCGCGATGAACATATTGATGGCGCCAGCCAGGATGAAAAAGCGAGAAGACATGAGTGATTTACTTTCGACATGGCAACGGTAAGAGAAGTGAGCATTCTAAAGCACGGTGCGGCGGACATACGCGACGAGCAAGCACGCCTCTTCACCCGCCGTCAAAAACCGGGCTCAAGCCGATGCGGCACCGGCTAACACAGCCTGCCAGGCACGCCTGCGCTGCGGCTCACTCTCGTGTAAAAATTTCGTGTACAGATCCCTGGGGGGCGCCACCGAAATGGATTTCAGTACCTGCCCCACATTGCCGCGATGGTAAGCGCCGTGCATCACGACATGAACCAGCATTTCTTCCCGGCTCATGCTGCCCTCGTCGCCATCCGTGAAACGAAATGCAAGCGATTCGCTCAACTCGGATGCAGACACGCCGGACGCATATTGCATATACCAGGCGTCCAGCTCGGCAACATCAAACTGAAGCGCCGCCAGCTCCGGAGTTTCCGACGTATTCGTGCTTTGGTAGCCGTGCGATTGTCCCAGCAGGTGCGCCTGGAAAATGCGATCCACGACATAGATGTGATTGAGCGTTCGTATCATCGTATGAAGCGGCTCAGCGTGCTCACCCGGCGACAACTCGCCGAGGGCATTAAAAAGTGCTTTATTTGCCCAGGCTTTCTGGGCGAACATGGAATGAATGAGTTGCATGATGGTATCGGGAATTGGTGACAGGAAACGCCAGACGGCGCAGCAAAACAATAGCATCAATGGCATTTTTTCGCCGCGAGCCAGATGGCAGTACAGGGCAGCAAATGGAAGCACCGGCGCTTGCGCCAAGCGATACCATGTCAGCTTAAATACGTTGCACGAAATTTGAACGCCGACGATATCCTTACTGAGCTTCCGACAACCTCACGCCTGCACGATGTTGTTGCGACTAACGTTTAACGTAGAAGTCACCGGCGCTGCGCGGCTTTATCGGGCAGCGTCCGTGTGGACTGCCGGGTTAGCAGGTCCTTTATTCTTTCTCCAAAACTCTGAATGGCTATATTTCTTGTAAGGCCGTTTCTGTTGACCATGAATGGAATAACCACAACAAGCGAGCCTTGCAGATTTTCACCCCAAAACATTTCTTTGCCCTCGATAGTCTCCTGATTGACAATCGAATCATCATCAAGAAATGCTCTCTTGAATTGCGGGAAATATGTCTTGCCAAGACATAGAATCAACTTCGGCTTTGAGTTTGCTGCCCATTTACGTATTTGCGGCAGTCTGTGTTCCGTGCTCCAGGCAAGGTAATCGGATTTGGTTGAAAATCCGGTAATACCTGAAAACTCTTCAATCCATCTACCATGGCTTGTGTCTTTGAAACCTATTGGATGGAGGTTCATTTTGAAATATCCGCGGTCTCCACGAACGAACGGCATAACTCTC
>JAGWUK010000569.1 GCA_028868455.1 Burkholderiales bacterium
TCAGGCACTCGCTGCCGTCGAACGCTTCATAAAACTTCATCCAAACCACAGTCAGGTTGATTACATGTATTACCTGCGCGGGTTGATTAACTTTAACGATCAGCTTGGCTTATTTAATTTCATCGCAAATCAGGATATTACTGAACGCGACCCCAAAGCATCACGCGATTCATTTGATGCCTTTAAGTTATTGGTTACCCGATTCCCGGACAGCAAATACACGCCCGATGCAATTGAGCGCATGAAATATCTTGTGAATGCTTTGGCAAAATATGATGTTCACGTCGCACGTTATTATTTACGCCGAGGCGCATATCTTGCTGCCGCCAATCGCGCTCAAGCAGCAATTAACGAATATCCCGATGCATCTGCAACTGAAGAAGCAATGTACATTCTGGTCCGCTCATATGACGCTATGGGAATGACACAATTAAGAGACGATGCTAATCGTGTATTTACAAAGAATTTTCCACAAAGTAAATTTGCGTCCAATAACGGCGATCAAAAAACTGCCTGGTGGAAAATCTGGTAGTCGGACAAACAAAATGTGAAAACAGTATTTCCGCACAACAGCACTCTTTGCTTACTTGCACTAGTCAAGCATACAAAAAAATAAGGCACCGACAAGTCGGCGCCTTATTAATTCTTCAAACACTACCGTTACGACCAAATTCTCTCGCCAAGGCCAGAAATTGTCGCTAAACGATTTCCGATATCCGAATTAATGAATTGGATGACTGCGATATTCGTCGCTGTCATCTCCCTCATCTTCCCCATGGTGATGGCCATGGGCGCCATGCACATGCCCATGGGCAATTTCCTCATCCGATGCAGCGCGCACATTTTCGACCGTCAACGCAAATCTCAACGCAACACCCGCTAATGGATGATTGCCATCAAGAACAACTTTATCTTCAGCAATATCTGTGACCGTAAAAATATGTGCTTCTGCTTCATCGGACTCTTCCGGCATTCCCTCGAATTGCATACCTACTTCCAACGGAGAAGGAAATCGGTTACGTGGCTCAACCTTAACCAACTCGGCATCATACTCTCCGAATGCATCTTCCGGATTTAACTGAATTATTGCCGAGTACCCAGCCTCTTTCCCATCAAGTTCTTCTTCAATTTTAGGAAAGATGTTGTCGTACCCGCCGTGCAAATAGACCATAGGCTCTTGCCCTTCTTCAATCAGATTGTCTTGCGCATCAGACAAGGTATAGCGCGCAGTAACAACTGAATTTTTGACAATCTTCATAGCATTTCCTTAAAATAAATTCACCGCCCGATTATACCCGTCTAGTGCTTCACTTTCTGCCAGCCGTATAATACCGCCATGAAAAAAAATTCGCCCCCACTGCCCTTACTTGGCAATATTAGCCCCGACCATTTTCTCAAAGAATATTGGCATAAGAAACCATTACTTATTCGCCAAGCCATTCCAGATTTTCATGCGTTCATTTCTCCCAATCAACTTTTTGAACTGGCTTCACGCGACGATGTTGAGTCTCGGCTAATTAGTTTTTTCAATCGCCATTGGGAAATGAAAAATGGCCCATTCGATGCGCTTCCTTTGAACACAAAAGAAGACTGGACCTTATTAGTTCAGGGGGTCAATTTGCACAATTCACAAGGCGACGAATTATTAAGAAAATTCCGATTTATCCCTGATTCTCGCCTAGATGACTTAATGATCAGTTTCGCCACTGACGGCGGTGGAGTTGGACCACATTTTGACTCATACGATGTTTTCCTATTGCAAGCGCATGGGCAGCGTCGCTGGAAAATTGGCGCACAAAAAGACCTTGCACTTGTAGAAGGTATGCCATTAAAAATACTGAGTAATTTCAGACCAGAACAAGAATTTATCCTTGAGCCAGGAGATATGTTGTACCTGCCACCGCACTACGCACATGACGGCATCGCTATCGGCGAATGCATGACGTATTCCATCGGGTTCCGGGCACCCTCTTATCAAGAGTTAGGCGAATCATTTCTGCAATTTATGTCCGAATCAATTGACCTTCCCGGGCGATATGCAGACCCAGATTTAAAGGCTACCGCGAAACCCGCAGAAATCGGCGTCGCCATGCTGGAAAATATCGCGGAGCACATCTCAAAAATACAATTTTCCCAAGACGATATTACGATTTTTCTCGGCGAATACTTAACGGAACCTAAACCAAGCGTTTTTTTCGAATCACCAGACAAACCGCTAACGCCAAAACGATTTGCATCAGCCGTAAAAAAGAAAGGTGTCAAACTGCCAGGAAAAACCCACATGCTTTATAAAGGGAAACATCTTTTTATTAACGGAGAATCTTTCTCCATCACTAAAGATGACAAAATCACCTTGTGCAAACTGGCAGATCAGCGCTATCTGGAAGAAAGCGACATGCAATCCATCTCACCGGACGCAATGGAAGCACTCTGCTTGTGGTACGAAGACGGCTGGATTGAATTGCGATAAACATAACAGTAATTCCCTGAAAAAGCCGTCAACTTGATGCAATTTTAACCATTCATCAACTAAAAAAAGCAGTAGACCAACTCGGAAATATTGCCATGAATTGCTGATTCAACTGATTTAGCAATTCATGCAATGTAAATAATAAATAATTTGACGAGCAATACGCATCTATACCTATTCCATTAATCAAAAAATCATTATAATCACGGATTAGGAAAGTTTCGCAGGAGCCAAGTGTTGTTTTAGCGCAAAGCTCTCGAATAAGCCTATTGAGCGATAATTACCGGT
>JAGWUK010000570.1 GCA_028868455.1 Burkholderiales bacterium
TTTATTTTGCAAAGGGGAATAAAATGCACCTTTACCAAGTTGTTTTAAAGTCGCGCCGAAGTGATTTGCGCGTATCGGCGGAGATTATTGCAAATTCGCAGCTTGACGCCTTAGAGCAAATCGGCCAGTCAATTTGCCTTGACGATTTTTTCATGTTCATCACGGAGCGTCGGAAATGAAAGAAATCGAACACCCGGCGGACGTGGCTTACTTCCGCCAGCTAGACGAAGATTATGATTATCAAGAGGCTCTTGATAAAGAGATTGACGCAATTTTCCTTGAGCTGTGCGAAGACACAGAAGACGCCCACGAACTGCGCATGACGGTGTTTGATGCTTATGTGCAAGATGTTGCAGGCGTGAAGTCCGATGATTGCCGAATTGTTGCGCTACTGCTTGACGGTCGCATTGACGAAGCGGTTGAGCTGGCCAAAGAAATTGCCAACAATTCGGAATTCATCGGCCAAGTCAAAAGCATTGCAGCGTCGCGAATTGAGGAAGAGAGCGAAAACGGCGAACCCGATTCACCCGATTGGGATTGATTAACATGGCCGCACATCGCGGCCTTTTATTTTGTGAGGATGCAATGGAAAAACAAAAAACGCATTGGAAGCGCCTGATTAACCCGGATTACATCGGAGTCTATGCGCTGCCAGACGGCCACGATTTGACCGTGACGATTGATTTTGTCCGCCGCGAAACGGTGGTCGGCACTGGCGGAAAAAAAGAAGAGTGCACAGTGGCGCACCTGGTTGACCAAAAGCCGCTTATTCTCAACGTCACCAACAGCAAAACGATTCACAAGCTGTACGGCCCATACATAGATGACTGGGCCGGAAAGCAAATCACGCTGTACGCCAGCACAACGCGGCTGGCAGGTGAAACGGTCGAATGCCTGCGGATTCGTCCAGTTGTCGAAGCGCCGAAGCTTCCTGCCATCGGTGCGGAGCGATTCGACAAGGCTATTGAGTCAATCAAGGCAGGCAAATACAGCATCGACAAGATGCGCAGCAGTTTTAGCCTAACCGCACTGCAAGATGCCACATTAGACGAAATTGAGGCCGGAAATGCTTAAAATTCGCGCGTCATCACTTGGTAAAATCATGGCCCCAGCAAAGAAAGACGGTGAGCTTTCTGCTGGGGCAAAAACGTACATTGCAGAGCTGGCAAAAGAACACGTTTACGGTTTCAAGCGTGAAATTTCAAGCCGGGCCATTGAGAAAGGAATCATCGTCGAAGATGATTCTATCGAGTTGTACAACTCGGTTTTTTTCACCGCGCACCGCAAAAACGAACAGCGTTTTGAAAATGAATGGCTATGCGGTACGCCGGACATAATCGACACGCCGCCGAATGCTGCGCCCACGGTGATTGATATCAAGTCGCCTTGGTCGCTTGCAACATTCCCGGCAACTCAAGAGGATGCAGTAGAACCACTCTATGAGTGGCAACTCCGCGCATATATGATGCTGACCGGAGCAGATTCGTCGGTGCTGGCCTATTGCATGGTGGACACGCCGGAGGAGTTGATTGGATTCGAGCCACAAGAAATGCACGTTGCGTCGCACATTCAACCGGAATTGCGTATCACGACATTGGTTTTTGCGCGCGATACCGAAAAAGAGCAAGCCATTATTGAGCGCGTCAAACTGGCGCGTGACTATTACGCGGCCTGCATTGATAAGATTTACTTACAACGAGGATTGAAACAAGATGGCATCAGTTAATAAGGTTATTTTGGTCGGCAACTTGGGGCGCGATCCTGAGGTGCGTCACATGGCCAACGGCGAGGCAGTGGCCAACTTCAGCATTGCCACCAGCGAAAGCTACAAAGACAAATCTGGCCAGAAAGTAGAGCAAACAGAATGGCACAGCATTGTGATGTTCCGCAAGCTGGCGGAAATTGCTGAGAAGTATCTTAAAAAAGGCAGCACGGTCTACATTGAGGGAAAGCTTCAAACGGAGAAATACACCGGCAAAGATGGCGTGGAAAAAACCGCCGTGAAGATTATCGCCAATGAAATGAAAATGCTTGGCGGTCGAAGCGATGGCGGGCAGCAGCATCAAGAGCCGTATCAGCGCGAACAATCGCGCCATCAGCAGGCCAAGGCTGATGCGTACCAAGATAACAGTTTTGGCTTTGATGATTCTGTGCCGTTCTGAGGTGGATGATGGCAGACGAAATTGATAGAGCGCAGGAATACGAGGCGACACTGCGCGAAGCCGAAATTAGAAATGCGGCCACGGTGACAACGAAAGCGGTCTATACCGGATTCTGTTTGAGCTGTGGCCAGCCGATTGCAGAACATGGTCGGCGCTGGTGTGACGCCAGTTGCCGCGACGATTGGGAAAGGATAGGGAAATGAGCAAGGTTTTACACAGCGGAGGTGACTGGCCCCGCCCGATTGGGCAACGTCCAGCAGTTGACTCCGTGGCCGAAGTTGACGCGCTGCGGTCCGAAATCGCGCGACTGAACCGCGAGCTGAAAACGGCTTCAAGCGCGCGCGATGGATTCCGCGATGCGCTGCAAGCGCAGCAGGCCAAAAACCTCCGGCTTGAGGCGGAAATGCACAAAGCACCGCGATTTGACGAGGCTGGAATGATAGATAGCGTTAAGCGGTTTGAGCACTTTGCCGCGATTTATTACGGGCCACTGTCAATTGGGAAACATCCCGAAGATGGCCGATATTTAACGCCAGCCGTAGCCAATGCGTTGACCGGCTGGAATGCTTGTTTCAAGGAGTTTGCAAAAT
>JAGWUK010000571.1 GCA_028868455.1 Burkholderiales bacterium
GTCCTCGAAAGTGGCGTGACGAATGGAATCCACAAAGGAAAGCAAATCGTAGACGGCTTCATTACAGAGGTCTATGATGACGGATATGGAATTCCAACGGTCGGACTCGGACACAAAGTAGCACCACAAGACAAACTGAAAATTGGAGATACGATATCAATCGATCGCTGCAGAAAATTTCTCGACATAGACCTACACCCCATTGAGACCGAAATTAACAGGGATGTCAAAGTACCCTTACATCAGCACGAATACGATGCACTTGTATCAATTTTATTTAATACTGGACCATATCGAAACATTCACGATGATTGGTACCCAGAAACACGCTGCAAATATTTGACAAGTCATCTGAATAAAGGACAATACATAAAAATGAAAAATATCCAAACATTCATCGCACGACGTATCCCATGGCGCCGTCGCCTGGAAGCACGATTATTTGAAACGGGGAACTATGATGCGCACCACTAGTATCTTGCTTGCCCTTTGCTCGATCATAAATGCAGCGCATGCATCATCTTCAATTTATGGATCAATATTCGACTACAGGAAAGCAAAACCAACGAGTGAATACTTTCCAGGAAAAACCACTAAGCAAATAATTTTATATTGCAAAAACGAGAGGCTTGACACAATGGATCTAGCCGCATGCGCTCAATCAAGATACGAAGCAGCAACAATTCAACTAGATCAAAAGTTCGTAGAAATAGAAGATATTACGCGACTCAACGACAGAAAACTCCTTACCGACAACGAACCAGAAGCGCTCCCATATTTTCAAAAAGCGCAATCAAATTGGAGACTTTATAGAGATAACGAATGCTACGCCGAAGCATATCAATCTGGCACAGCAACATTGCGATACATCGATTTTTGGGACTGCATGACACGAATTACGAAAAACAGACTTAACGAACTAACAACACACAACATAGATAGGCAATAAATTAGACTCAATGACGTTTTGTGTGGACATTGACAGGTGCAGCAGAATCTGTGACGGGAGTAACGTGGTGGCCGTGTAGGCCGAGTCATGGCGTGCAGATCGAATCGCTTTTCACAGCGGCCCTGGGGCTGCAAGAACCCTGGAAGGTCAACAAGGTAGAGCTCAGTGTTGGCAAGCACCGCATTGACTTTGATCTGGTGTGCACAGCGCAGCGCTTGAGCTGTCCAGACTGCGGCGCCCAGGGGTAAGGCATCCACGACCGTCTGCCCAGGCAATGGCGACACCTGGACTTCTTTCAGTTTGAGGCCTGGCTGCACACTGATGTACCGGGGGTGCGCTGCGAACGCTGTGGGCACACCACGCTGGCTCCGGTTCCCTGGGCTCGTGAGGGAAGCGGCTTTACCTTGTTGTTCGAGGCCTTGGCGCTGTCGCCGTGCAAGGAGTTGCCGGTGGCACATGCGGTGCGCCAATTGCGTGTGCATGCGCACCGGCTGTGGCGTCGCATTCAGCGCTACGTCACGCGTGCCAGAGCGCGTGATGACATGAGCCAGCTCCAGCAAATCGGGATTGACGAGACAAGTGTGCGGCGCGGCAAGCAGTACATCACGGTCGTGCACGACCTCAATGCCAAGCGGCTTCTGTTTGCCACGCCGGGCCGCGGGCATGAGACGGTTTCGGCATTTGTGCAGGATTTGCACGACCATAGCGGCAATGCTGCCAACGTCAAGCATGTCTGCATGGACATGAGCGCGGCGTACCTCGAGGGTGTGAGCCAAGCACTGCCTGAGGCAGCCATCAGCTATGACCGTTACCACGTCGCGGCGCTGGCGAGCAAAGCCATGGACGAGGTCCGCTCGGCCGAAATGCGTCAGGACGCGACCAGGATGCGCCAAGCGCTGGAGGTCGATACCAAGACCGGCCGGACCTTGACGTGGGCCATGCGCATGAATCACGACAGCTGGAGCCCGCGCCATATGCAGGTCATGTATGCGCTGCAACGCTCCAACCTCAAGAGCGCACGCGCCTGGCGGCTGATAGAAGCGCTGCGCCAGGTCTACGAAACAGCGGCCCGCAGCAACTACGAGACCGTTGCCAGAAGCGCCTTGCAAGGATGGCTGGCGTGGGCACACCGTTCTCGCTTGGAGCCGTTCAAAAAGGTGGCCCAAACCTTGAAAGCACACTGCGACGGCGTCATCCACGGCATGCTGGATCGGCGCAGCAACGCCTTTGTCGAAGCCATGAACGGCTTGTTGCAGCAGGCCAAGCGCGCTGCTCGTGGGTTTCGCACGACCGAGAACTTCATCGCCATCGCCTACCTGCGTATGTCCAAGCTCAAGCATCTGCCCGCCCATCCATGCGTTCAGGCCATTCCACGCGAGTTCGGCATTACCGTGCACGCGCATAACGTCCATTTCCATACAAAACGTCATGGAGCCGTCGACAGCCCTCTCTATTGCATGATGATATTTGGATTCTCGATGAAAAACAATAAGTCAATCATCGTTGCAAAGGGCGCGTCACGATTGCGATATATTCCACTGCCATTTAGCAGCATCCCCACGGACACTGATGTTGTCACGTTTTCATTCAACCAGTGGGTCTTTGATTTTCTGCAAACAGATTTCCATGGAGTTGGCTTACCTGACTATGAAAAGGAACTCGAGGCAGTGGACAAAATGGACAGTAGCACCTTCATGCAGACATCACAGACAGCCATTGCGAGCGTAACGGTATGCCGCCAGCCCTCAGAAAAGAGCGAAATCCTCCGGGGTGTATACAGTGCCAC
>JAGWUK010000572.1 GCA_028868455.1 Burkholderiales bacterium
GGTTCTTGGAAGTAATTGTAGCCTTTTTCTCGCTTTTCTTAAGTAAAAGCATTTTAACAACTTTGCGGCAAATTTTAGAAATTTCGCGCTCCAGCGAACGAACACCCGCTTCCCTGGTGTAATAACGGATAATGTCGCGAATAGCACTTTCAGCTACGCTAATTTCAGATTCTTTTAAACCGTTATTTTTAATTTGCTTCGCCAGAAGATATCTCTGTGCAATACTCGTTTTTTCGTCCTCCGTGTAACCGGAAAGGCGGATTACTTCCATCCGATCAAGCAAAGCCGCAGGTATATTGTACGAATTTGATGTTGCAACAAACATTACGTCCGACAAATCAAAATCAACTTCGATGTAGTGATCAGAAAACGTATGATTTTGCTCAGGATCCAAAACTTCCAATAAAGCCGAGGAAGGATCCCCTCGGAAATCAGCCCCCATTTTATCAACTTCATCCAGCAAGAATAACGGATTCCGCACACCTACCTTTGCCAAACTCTGAAGAATTTTTCCGGGCATCGATCCGATATATGTGCGTCGATGCCCACGAATTTCAGCCTCATCTCTGACACCACCCAATGCCATTCTGATGAATTTTCTATTCGTTGCTCGCGCAATTGATTGTCCCAGTGACGTTTTGCCAACACCTGGGGGACCAACCAAGCAAAGAATTGGAGCCTTCAACTTGTCTACACGCTGCTGAACTGCGAGATATTCAAGAATTCTCTCTTTTACCTTATCCAAACCAAAATGTTCGTCCTCCAGCACCTTTTCAGCATTGGATAAATCGTTATTAACTTTAGATTTTTTACGCCAAGGAAGACTTACTATCGTGTCAATATAATTACGCACGACTGTAGCCTCAGCCGACATCGGCGACATCATTTTGAGTTTTTTCAATTCATTTTGCGCTTTGTCCCGTGCTTCCTTCGGCATTTTCGCAGCAAGAATTTTTTTCTCGAGCTCATCAATATCGGCGCCCTCTTCTCCTTCACCCAGCTCTTTTTGAATGGCTTTAACCTGCTCATTCAAGTAATACTCTCTTTGGGATTTTTCCATTTGACGTTTAACACGTCCACGAATGCGCTTCTCAACTTGGAGAATATCCAACTCACCCTCTAATTGTCCAAGCAAATGCTCAAGTCGCTTGGCAACGCTAAATATCTCTAGAATGACTTGCTTCTGCTCCAGCTTCAAAGGCAAGTGTGCGGCAATGGTATCAGCAAGGCGACCAGCATCGTCGATTCCGGACAGTGAAGCCAAAATTTCAGGTGGAATTTTTTTATTTAGCTTTACGTATTGATCGAACTGCTGAACAATTGCTCGCCTCATCGCTTCCACCTCCGAATCGTCGCCATCTTCAGCTGCGATTGGAGTTACTTCTGCAGTAAAATGTGATTCAGTATCATTGATTTTGTGAATACGTGCGCGTTGCGCACCTTCAACTAATACCTTGACCGTACCATCCGGCAATTTCAACATTTGTAAGATATTCGCAATACAGCCAATTTCATATATATCTTCGGCTGAAGGCTCATCTTTAGCCGCCGCCTTTTGGGCCGCTAGCATGATGCTCTTTCCTTGATCCATAGCTGCTTCAAGCGCTTTAATGGACTTTGGACGCCCCACAAAAAGCGGAATAACCATATGCGGGAAAACAACAACATCCCGCAATGGCAGCAGGGGCAATTGAGTTTGTTCTGTTATGAGAGTAGTTGTCATGGCGCACCTTTAATAAATACTAGTAATCAATGTTGGCGCACTAGGCCAAAACACAAGCCCATCGTAAAAAAAAACAATAAAAAGGCAGTGCAGAAAAAGCTTCAACAAAATTGCAATACAACTTCTCACTTTTAAAGTGCAATTTCATTTTACTTTGATTCAAAAAAGGTAGTGAAAATAAAAAAGAAAAAGGGAGGACTACCGCCTCCCTTTGAAACTCAAACCTATATCAATTAAGCGCCAGAAACCTTAGGTTGATCATGATAGATAAGCAATGGCTTAGCTCCGTTTGTAATGGTACTTTCATCAATCACAACTTTTTCTACGTTTTGATGGCTTGGCAAATCGTACATAACATCAAGTAGAGCATGCTCAAGAATGGATCGCAAACCTCGAGCACCTGTCTTGCGCGCAATAGCTTTTTTAGCAATAGCCGAAAGTGCAGCAGGCCGAATTTCAAGTTCCGTACCTTCCATCTCCAATAATTTTGCGTACTGTTTAATTAATGCATTTTTAGGTTCCGCCAAAATCTGAATCAGCGCAACTTCATCCAACTCATTCAGTGTAGCAATTACAGGCAAACGCCCCACCAACTCTGGAATCAAACCAAATTTAATCAAATCCTGAGGCTCAGCGTCCTGCATTACTTCACTCGCACTTCGCTCAGTCTGACTTTTCACACTAGCAGAAAAGCCTATGCTGCTGCGCTCAGAGCGGTCTGAAATGATTTTCGCGAGCCCATCAAATGCACCGCCGCAAATGAACATAATATTTGTTGTATCTATCTGGATGAAATCCTGATTCGGATGCTTGCGACCTCCTTGCGGTGGAACGGACGCCATCGTACCCTCAATCAACTTCAGCAAAGCCTGCTGCACACCCTCACCGGAAACATCACGAGTAATGGAAGGATTATCTGACTTTCGCGAGATTTTATCGATCTCATCAATATAGACTATTCCTTTTTGCGCCCGCTCTACTTCATAATTGCAATTTTGCAATAATTTTT
>JAGWUK010000573.1 GCA_028868455.1 Burkholderiales bacterium
CGGACGGCAAAGTCGTTGAGTCAAAAGTGGAAAAATCCAGTGGCTCCAAAAGTCTGGACAAAGCTGCTTTATCCGCTTTAAGCCAATGCAAATTCAAACCCGGCACCAAGGATGGCAAACCGGAACAAGCCTGGGCGAAAGTGGATTTCGTCTGGAAGCTGGAATAAACATAAAACCAGCCACGCTGGGCAGCGACGCATCTTAACGTGAGCCTACGTCGTCTGGATAAACATCAGCAAGCGCCTGCCTGAACTTGCCTTTCATTGTTTGGGCTGACGACGGACATTGGCGTAATCGTTGCTGAATAGATCGAAAAAAATCCCTCGTGCGTTGCCTGTACGAGGGATTTTTTTTTGCATTGCAAGCCGTCAATACGCGGTGAAATTGACTGTGTTCGCTGGCCTGCACGGTGATGCCAGGCCAGCCCAGGGCGACGCGGATTCGCTTATTGCAAGCCGCGACGGATCAGCAAGGGTTCGATTTTCGGATCGCGGCCACGGAAATTGCGGAACGATTGCATCGGGTCGATACTGCCGCCGCGCGACAACAATTGCTGGCGGAACCAGTCGCCGTTTTTGCGAGTCAGGCCACCGTGTTCCTTGAACCATTCCACGGTGTCGGCATCCAGCACTTCGCTCCACAAATAGGCGTAATACCCGGCCGAATAACCGCCGCCGAAAATATGCGAAAAATAGGTGCTGCGATAGCGTGGCGGCACCGGTGCGAAATCCACACCGGCGGCTTTCAGCGCATCGGCTTCGAAGGCCAGCGCATCGCCTGGCACCTGATCCGGGGACAGTTGATGCCAGCGCTGATCCAGCAAGGTCGCTGCCAGATATTCGGTGGTGGCGAATCCCTGATTAAATTTGCTGCTGGCCATGAGCTTGTCGACCAGTGCCTGCGGAATCACGGCGCCAGTCTGGTAATGGTGCGCATAGTGCTTCAGTACTTCTGGCCACATGGCCCACATCTCGTTGACCTGCGAAGGATATTCCACAAAATCGCGCGGGACGTTGGTGCCGGAAAAACGCGGGTAGCGCACATGCGAAAACATGCCGTGCAAAGCGTGGCCGAATTCATGGAAAGCTGTGCGTACTTCGTCCGCCGTCAGCAAGGTCAGCTGGCCGGCTGGTGGCGCAGGGATGTTCAGATGATTGGCGATGACCGGCAGTTTGCCAAATAAGGTCGACTGCTCGATGTAGGCATTCATCCAGGCGCCGCCGCGCTTGTTATCGCGTGCATACATGTCGGCGATATACAAGGCCAGCGGTTTGCCATCGGCATCGCTGACTTCAAAAATACGGATGCTGGGGTGATACAGCGGCAGGTCTTTGCGCTCCTTGAAATGGATGCCGTATAACTTCGTCGCGGCGTAGAACACGCCGTTTTGCAGCACGTTATTGAGTTCAAAATACGGGCGCAACTGGGCGTCGTCAAACGCGTATTTTTGCTTGCGCAATTTTTCGGAATAGTAGGCCCAGTCCCAGGCGGCCAATTGGAATCCGCCGTGTTCGGCATCGATCAGTTTTTGCAATTCGCCCGCTTCGCGTTTGGCATTACGCACAGCGGCTGGCGCCAGACCGGCCAGCATCTGATTGACGGCGGTGGTGGTCTTGGCGGTTTCATCGGCCAGACCATAGGCAGCGTGATTGGGATAACCGAGCAATTGCGCCCGTTCTGCACGCAGGCGGGCGAGTTGCAGTACGACGCCGCGATTGTCGAAATCGCCACCGTGGTTGCCGCGTGCCGTCGAAGCTTCGTGCAGACGCTGGCGCAGCGCGCGGTTTTCCAGCACGGCTTCATAGGGCTGGCCGGTCGTGTTCATCAACGGGATCAGAAATTTTCCTGCCAATCCGCGCGCTTTGGCGGCTTCGGCGGCGCTGTGGATCTCGGCATCGCTAAGCCCTTTTAACATGGCCTGGTCATCAACGATGACGGCAGAGGCATTGGTTTCTTTCAGCACGTTCTGGCTAAAGGTCGTGGCCAGCGTGGCCAGTTGTGCATTCATGCTTTTCAAGCGGGTTTTGTCGGCATCCGAGAGCTTGGCACCGGCGCGCACGAAATCGCTTTCGTAGCGCTCCAGCAGGCGCGCAGATTCGGCATCCAGGTTCAGCTTGTCGCGCTGCGCATAGAGGTGGTCTATGCGCTGAAACAGTGCCGCATTCAGATAAATCGCATCCTGATGCGCGGAGAGCTGCGGTGCCAGTTCACGTGACAGCGCTTCCATTTCCGGGTTGGTATTGGTGCCGGCCTGATTGAAAAAGATATTCGACACGCGCGTCAGCAGCTGGCCCGCGCGCTCCATCGCGACGATCGTGTTGTCGAATGTCGGCGCATTGGCGTTGTTGGCGATGGCATCGATTTCCGCCAGATGCCGCCGCATGGCGACTGCAAATGCCGGAGCGTAATGGGCATTGCGGATTTTGTCGAATGGCGGAAATTCAAACGGCAGGGTGCTGATGGTCAGCAGTGGATTATCGGCAGACTGCGCGGCAGCCACGGTGGTCGCCGGCTTGGCAGACGCCGCAACGGCGGGCTGATCGGCGGCCTGGCTGGATTGAATTGCCAGCGCAGAGCACACCAGCATGAGCATGGATTTGGTCATGAAGAATTCTTCAAAGAGGGTTGATCTGGCTGCACCCTGGCGCGATAGAGGAGCGCCAGATGCAGAATGTTAGTCTGACCGCGTCATGAAGGAAAAATTCCCACGGCACAGCGCGCGCAATGCGGG
>JAGWUK010000574.1 GCA_028868455.1 Burkholderiales bacterium
CAAGGCCTTTTTGGCCACCCTGACCGAATTGCCGGGTGTTTATCG
Source organism: Burkholderiales bacterium (assembly GCA_028868455.1). Classification (GTDB taxonomy): domain Bacteria; phylum Pseudomonadota; class Gammaproteobacteria; order Burkholderiales; family Burkholderiaceae_D; genus Undibacterium. The sequence continues at coordinate 46 of JAGWUK010000574.1, forward strand.
CATGCTCGGCGAAGACGGCGCAGTTCTTTACGTGGGCAAGGCGAAGAATCTGAAAAAACGGGTTTCGTCATATTTCCGCGAAAACCTTTCCAGCCCGCGCATTGTGCACATGGTCAGCCAGATTGCACACATCGAAACGACATCAACACGCACCGAGGCCGAAGCGCTACTGCTTGAAAACAACCTGATCAAGTCGCTCTCGCCACGCTACAACATCCTGTTTCGGGACGACAAGTCCTATCCCTATATCGTTCTAAGCAAGGGCAAGTATCCGCGCCTGGGGTTTTTCCGCGGCAATCCGGACCGCAAAGCCGACTATTTCGGCCCCTATCCGTCGTCGTGGGCAGTACGCGACAGCATCCACTTGTTGCAGAAAATGTTCCGCCTGCGGACCTGCGAGGACAGCGTATTCGCCAACCGCTCGCGACCTTGTCTGCTCTATCAGATCAAACGCTGCAGTGGCCCATGCGTGGGCTACATTGCCCAGGATGACTATGCGGCAGATGTCCAGATGGCAGCCATGTTCCTGCTCGGCAAGCAGCAGGAGGTCACGCGCCGCCTGACCAAGGCCATGGAAGAGGCTTCCAGCCGCCTGGCGTTCGAACAGGCAGCCGTTTTCCGCGACCAAATTCAATCCCTGCACCAGGTTCAGGAGAAACAGTTCGTTTCCAGCAGCAAGGGCGAGGATGTCGATATTCTGGTTGCGTTGAAGGAAGCGGGACAGTTGTGCGTCAATCTCGCCATGATTCGTGGCGGAAGGCATTTGGGGGATCGTCCCTTCTTTCCTAGCAACGCCGGCGACTCGGACGCATCGGATGCTTCCGCTGCGTTCATTCGCCAGCACTACGCCATGCATCCGGTGCCGACACGGATATTGGTTCAGCCGTTTCCCAAGGAGGAAGAGCCGGGAGAAAGTGACACAGCTCTGGCCGAACTGGCTGGTCGCCCTGTCTCGCTCGTGGAGGCGCGGACTCTCGCACAAAAAGCCTGGGTCGAAATGGCCGTCCAGAATGCCCGTCTGGCCATTCTTGCCCGAAATCAAGCCAGTGCACAGCAGGAGGCCCGCCTGGCAGCGCTGCAGGAGGCCCTGCAATTGCTTGAACCCATTTCACGCATCGAGTGCTTCGATATTAGCCACACGATGGGAGAGGCAACCGTCGCGTCCTGTGTGGTTTATGAAGGCAATCGCATGAAAAAAAGCGATTATCGCCGTTTCAATATTCGTGACATCCAAGCGGGTGACGATTATGCCGCCATGCGTCAGGCCGTCTGTAGGCGTTACGACAGCATCGCATCCGGAGAGGGGACGGCACCCGATTTAATCCTGATTGATGGCGGTAAAGGGCAGGTCGCCTCGGCATTTGCGGCACTTGCCGATCTCGGCCTGACGCACTTGCCGATGATCGGCGTTGCGAAAGGCGAAGAACGCAAGCCAGGGCTGGAAACGCTCATTTTCCCGGATAGTCGCGAGCCGCTACAATTGCCGTCAGAACACCCGGCTTTACATCTAATCCAGGAGGTCAGGGATGAGGCGCACCGTTTTGCAATCACGGGGCACCGTGCGCAGCGCAGCAAGGCCAGAAAGACTTCTAAGCTGGAAAGCTTGCCCGGTGTTGGTCCGGCACGCCGTAAAGCACTAGTTGCCCGGTTTGGCGGTTTATCCGGGGTGCTGGCAGCGAGCATCGAACAATTGGCTGAAATTCCCGGAATTAGCCGGGAGTTGGCCGAGAACATATATTCCGCATTACACTGAAGCATGCCTTTCAATCTTCCCATTCTGCTGACCTGGCTCCGCATCGTAGCGATTCCCCTGCTGATCGCGGTCTATTACATGCCCACCGCATGGGCAACACCTTATGAGCGAGACTTGGTGGCAACCGTTCTGTTGTGTGCGGCCGCACTGACCGACTGGGCTGATGGCTATCTGGCCCGCAAGTTGGACCAGACCTCCGCTTTCGGTGCCTTCCTGGATCCGGTTGCCGACAAACTGATGGTCGCTGCGGCGCTCATTGTTCTGGTACAACTGGGTCGAACCGATGCCATCGTCGCCATGATCATCATCGGCCGCGAAATCACCATCTCGGCATTGCGCGAGTGGATGGCCAAGATTGGCGCCTCAAAAAGCGTTGCTGTTTCAATGCTGGGCAAGATCAAGACCACCGCCCAGATGCTGGCGCTTCCCATGCTACTCTACTACGCACCGCTTGCCGGTTTCGACATGAAGGTCATCGGTAACTGGTTGATCTGGATAGCGGCTTTGCTGACGTTATGGTCAATGGGGTATTACCTGCGGATGGCCTGGCCGGAAATTGCAAAAAGAAGTGCAGAAAAATAACGGGGGATGTTGACAAATCCCTTGTGTGGCCTATAATGCGCGCTCTGTTTGACGCGGCAGTAGCTCAGTTGGTAGAGCGCAACCTTGCCAAGGTTGAGGTCGAGAGTTCGAGACTCTTCTGCCGCTCCAAGTTTTCGAATCAAGCGTAGCTTGATTTAGCAGTAAGCAGTAACGCAATGTTTGTTTGTAGGCGGCGCGGTAGCAAAGCGGTTATGCACCGGATTGCAAATCCGTGTAGGTCGGTTCGACTCCGGCCCGCGCCTCCAAAGAATATGCGGCAGTAGCTCAGTTGGTAGAGCGCAACCTTGCCAAGGTTGAGGTCGAGAGTTCGAGACTCTTCTGCCGCTCCAA
>JAGWUK010000021.1 GCA_028868455.1 Burkholderiales bacterium
AACATCCCTATCTTGGCGCTTGATGTTCCGAGTGGACTCAATGCAGATACGGGCCAGGCAGTCGGCAATGCTGAAACGACCATTTGTGCCAGTCATACAATTACGTTTATAGGAAATAAACCTGGCCTTCATACTGCATCTGGCCGAGATTTTGCCGGGAACGTGATCGTTGCCGATCTAGGTATTGCAAGCGAATTATTCCCTGCTCCAACGATGTACTTGAATGATGTTTCGATTTTCGAACAACACTTGGCGCCGAGAAAATTTAACAGTCATAAAGGAAGTTATGGTGAAGTGCTAATCATTGGTGGCAGTAAAGGCATGGCCGGTGCGGCCATGCTGGCTGCGCGCGCAGCCTTGCATGCAGGTGCCGGACGCACAACCATTGGATTCGTTGAAAACTCGCCACTATACGACAGCAATTATCCGGAAATTATGTGTCGACTCGCCAGCGAATTGACGCCCCGAAATGAGGTTGTCGCAATAGGACCTGGCCTCGGGCAATCTGAAGACGCGACGCAACTGCTCCTTAAAATGTTAAATTCGGACTTAAGCTTGGTTTTAGATGCCGACGCATTAAACCTTATTGCGATCAATCCAGTGTTGCGCTCATCACTCCAGACCAGAAAAGCGCAGTCCATCCTGACTCCGCACCCACTGGAAGCTGCCCGCCTATTAGGCGTTAGCAGCGAAACAATTCAATCTGACCGTGTGCGTGCCGCAAAACAATTAGCTGATTGCTTTCAGTGTGTCGCCGTACTCAAGGGATCGGGAAGCATCATTTCCACGCCTCAACAACCATTATTCATCAATACGACGGGAAACGCGGCCTTGGCGACTGGAGGAACTGGCGATGTTTTGGCCGGGGTGTGTGGCGCTTTATTAGCTCAAGGAATGAACAGCCTAAATGCCGCACGCGTAGCCGTTTGGGCTCACGGAAAGTCCGCTGATGAGCTTGTCTCGCGCGGACTTGGACCAAACGGTTTAACAGCTGGAGAAATTATTCCGCAAATAAGATCCGTGCTAAATCACTTGATAAAAAATCGGCATTCTAATCAACTAGAATGTTAATTTGCTCTGGATTCAGCTTATCTTTATCTGACTGTGCATCACAGGCAATTCCGGCTTTACAGATTGCCGAAGTCAGCTTCTCAATTTGTTCTTGTTGAGAAACGGCATTATCAATCAGTTTATGTAAAACCTTTGAAATCGGATCATCGCTGTTCTGAGTTACCCCATACGCAGAGAATAACTGCGCCGCGCTTGAATCCGGTTGCCCGCCATCTTTCCTAATAATGTGAGCAGGATTACCAACAGCTGTCGCGCCTGCAGGAACAGGTTTAACTACGACCGAATTCGATCCAATTTTAGCTCCAGCCCCGATAACGAAACCACCAAGAACCTTGGCGCCAGCACCAACGATGACTCCAGGCTCCAATGTCGGATGACGTTTCGTTCCTCTGGACAAAGAAGTTCCCCCCAGAGTTACACCCTGATAAATTGTGCAATCATCGCCAACTTCGGCAGTCTCTCCGATGACCACACCAAAACCATGATCTATGAATACACGGCGCCCGATTGTCGCACCGGGGTGTATTTCAATACCTGTCAAAACACGGGCGATATGAGAAATGAATCGCCCTAACCATTTCAGTCCACGAGTCCAGCACCATTGCGCCCATCCATGCATTAAAATCGCCTGAAACCCTGGATAGCAAGTGATGACTTCCCAGGCATTTCTGGCGGCAGGATCTTTATGAATAATGCTTGCGATATCTTCGCGTATGCGGTTGAACATGAATTTAAATAACCCAAAACAATCAGATTACACATGTTAACTTGTTTGAAGAATTTCCGTTTGAAATAAGCAATTTCACGTTACCAATCCCAGCGGAGAATTCAAAATCGGGTCAAGGAAGACGTTGGCGGCGGGCTTCGTATAAGCAAATCCCGGAAGCAACGGAAACATTCAGACTTTCAACGGAACCAAACATAGGCACACTAACCAGTACGTCACAAGTTTCTCTGGTGAGGCGCCGCATCCCCTCGCCTTCGGACCCCATAACCAGAGCTGCTCCAGACGTAAAATCGACGTCGTAAATATTTTTTTCTACTTCGTCTGTTGTTCCGACCAGCAAAATATCGCGCTCTTTTAACTCCCGCAGCGTCCTTGCCAGATTCGTCACAGTGATATACGGCACAGTTTCAGCTGCACCACTGGCAACCTTAGCCGCCGTCGCATTTAAACCCACTGCACGGTCTTTGGGTGCGATGACAGCGTGCGCACCAGCACCATCAGCAACCCGAAGGCAAGCGCCTAAATTATGTGGATCAGTAATACCATCCAAGATCAACAGCAATGGCGGCCCTTCGATCGCATCCAACAATTCATCCAGATTACGCGCCAAAGACAATTCCCCAGCTTTTGCTACAACGCCCTGGTGACGACGAGTTCCGACGATGTTGGCCAATCGCTGGTCGTCAGCCTGAATAATTTTGATTCCAGCTGCTTTCGCTGCAGACAACAAATCCTGCATACGACGATCCACGCGGCCCGAATCCACATAAATTTCTTCGACCGATGAAGCCTCGTGACGAATTCTCGAAGTCACGGCATGGAAACCAAAAATCATTTTACTTTTCATATTGCATTTTTCACTTATGTTTTAACGTCGTTTTTTGGCAGTTTTGCCAGTCGCGCCTGATGTGCGCTTCTTATTCCCAGCGACGGAACTGGGTTTTGTCGCTCCGTTTTTATTGATGGCGACATGTGGGGTAGAACTACTGGCTTGTTTCCGTTCGGGCCTCGATTTTGCCGAACCAGTTATTGCTTTCCCCGTTTTTCCTGAGAATTCGGTCGCAGGTTTGCCACTCGCTTCGCCAAACGCTGCAACTCTTGCGCGAGTTGGTACCGCTGAACGAGGCGCAGGTTGCACGATACTCAGATCGATTTTACGTGCATCCAAATCCACACGACTTACTTGCACCAGGACTTTGTCTGTCAGTTGATATCGCTTGCCGGTTCGCTCCCCGCGCAACTCGTGACGAGCCTCGTCGAATTGGAAATAATCAGCGCCCAGATCGGTAATATGCACCAAACCTTCGATATAAATATCGTCCAGTTGCACAAATATCCCAAATTGCGTAACGCCGGAAATTGTCCCTGTAAATTCCTCACCAAGTTTATTTTTGATGAAATAGCATTTCAGCCATGCCTCAACATCTCTCGATGCCTCATCTGCTCTGCGTTCGTTTGCAGAACAATGCACACCCAAAGCATCCCAGATCGTCAACTCTCTTTCCGGTGTTTTTTTGCCCGCAGCTTTATCCGCGATTTGCTGCTTACGCGTCGCATTCGATACGTTCGTATTAAGCAAACTTAAATCAATACCCTTAGGTTCATATTTTTTTCCGTACAAAATAGCCTTGATTGCACGGTGAGTCAGTAAATCAGGATACCGTCGTATCGGACTGGTAAAGTGAGCGTAGGCCTCATACGACAAACCAAAATGGCCAATATTGTCCGGGCTATATACGGCCTGTTGCATTGACCGCAGCAACATCGTTTGTAACAAAGAAGAATCCGGGCGCCCCTTAATTTTCGCCATTAACTCAGCATAATCAGATGCAGATGGCTTATCGCCACCATTCAATGACAAACCAACTTGCTTCAGGAAATTTCTTACCTGAGTCAATTTTTCCTTTGTCGGCCCGGCGTGAATCCGATAAGTTCCGGGATGTTTGTATGTTTCCAATAAATTCGCCGCACAAACGTTGGCAGCCAACATGCATTCTTCTATCAGCTTGTGCGCGTCATTACGTACACGGGGCAAAATCTTCTCAATTTTACCAACAGCGTTACAGACAATATATGTTTCCGTCGTTTCGAAATCAATTGCCCCCCGCTTCTGTCTTGCCCTAAGCAAAGCTTGAAACACATCATAGAGATGCGACAAATGCGGCACTAAAGTCATTCTTTTTGCGGCTTCCGGACCTTTTGTGTTGCCCAGAATGGCTGCGACCTCGGTATAGGTAAAGCGGGCAGCCGAGTGAATCACGGCAGGATAAAACTGGTAGGCTGAAATTTCTCCTGCCGACGTAATTACCATGTCGCAGACTAGTGTCAATCTATCGACATCAGGATTTAAAGAGCACAACCCATTCGACAGCTTCTCCGGCAACATGGGAATTACACGCCGTGGGAAATACACAGACGTACTCCGGAGCAAAGCATCGCTGTCGAGCGCATCATTCGGCTGCACGTAATGACTGACATCAGCAATGGCGACAATTAAACGATGTCCCTTGGCGCGTCCAATTTTTACCGGTTCACAATAAACGGCATCGTCAAAATCCCGCGCATCTTCGCCGTCGATGGTAACCAAAGGGATATCGCGCAAATCCACCCGCTCATCCAGATCAGTGCTTCTGATCTCAGATGGCAGTTTTGCGGCAAGTTTTTTGGCTGGCTCCGAAAACTCGTGAGGAACACCAAATTTACGGACAGCGATTTCAATTTCCATTCCAGGGTCATCAATCTCCCCCAGAACTTCAACTATCTTTCCAACGGGTTGAGCATATCGAGTCGGCTGCTCCGTCAACTCAACGCTGACCACCTGACCCGACTTCGCTTTCCCTGGCGAGCCACTCAGTAAAATGTCCTGACTAAATCGTTTGTCCTCGGGAGCAACGACCCAGACGCCGTTTTCGTTTAATAAGCGTCCAATAACGTGCGTATTCGCGCGCTCAAGTACCTCGATGATTCCGCCTTCTAGACGTCCCCGACGATCAGTCCCAACAATGCGTGCAGTTACACGATCACCATGCAAAACCTTTTGCATTTCTCGCTCGGACAAAAATAAATCAGCGCTACCGTCATCCGGGATCAAGAATCCATAGCCATCGCGATGACTGCTTACTTTTCCGGTAATGAAATTTTCTTGATTTGCCAAGCCATAGGCACCAGATTTATCTGCCTTAATCTGACCATCTCTTTCCATCGCGTTGATTCTTCGCGTCATGCCATCAAACTCCTCAGGTTTCACACCAAGTTTGTCCGCAATTGCACTAGCCGTCAGTTTCGAGCTATTAGTGCGAAGGATGCCCAGAATCTCTTCTCGACTGGGAATGGGATATAAATGCTTATTCAAATGTTGTAATTTTCTTTAAATTAGGACTTGCAAAAAATTGCTACGGCAAAGTGAAACTTCCTTTGATGCTGAGGAAAATTTTCTTTACAAAGGAAATCCGTTACGTCGGCAGACAACATGTTGCCTGAATTCCCAACTACACCATGATAACGACGGCAGTACAAATATTACGATGAGGAACCATTGCGCCGCTGGGTCTATTTTGTGTAAGTCCTATCAATGTGTAACTTTGTACCGATGACAAACTACAAGTATAGTTTACCGGAGCGGTCAATATTTTCCTAATTATTCTTGCATAAACGCAAGGTACTATCTTGACATATGATCGCAACAATCTATAATCACGCCTTCCGTTGCCCACGTGGCGGAATTGGTAGACGCGCATGGTTCAGGTCCATGTGCCGCAAGGTGTGGGGGTTCGAGTCCCTCCGTGGGCACCACCATTCAGAAGGCCCGTTGATTCGTCAACGGGCCTTTTCGCATTGAAATAGTCTGAACAAGTGACTGATTCTAAAAAGGCCGGGAAGCCGGCCTTTTACGCTTTTGATATATGCAAAGTTACTTGCAACATGTGCAAAGCACTGCGCGACGCTACAACAATCCAGCGATCAACTCGCAAGAACATTATTCGGTAATTTAGAGTCGTAGATACTTCCAAACCATTCCAATACTAGCCAACAATCAACGGCATATTAGATGACATACCGTGGAAAGCACAAAAAGAAAAAGCCCTGTAAAAACAGGGCTTTTTCTGAAATCTGGAGGAGAGAGGGGGATTCGAACCCCCGATACTATCGCTAGTACGCCTGATTTCGAGTCAGGTACATTCAACCACTCTGCCACCTCTCCGGTATGCGTTTCGTTTGTGCAACGAAGCGAAAGATTATAGCAAAGATCGGCCGTATTTCAAATCCCTGTTTTTACACGCAGGATTCCGCATCGCAGCTTTTGGTTTTCCAATAAAAGCCTGCATAAATATATTTCCACAGATCAATAAATGACATCCGCTTGTCACATTGCGGCTCTATATTTGTGCGCGTTAATTGATTATTGCGCCGATTCTTTTTTATGGATGGGCGCGCCTTTGCATTTGGGAATTTGCGTTAATGGACAGCGTAGTAACAGGAGAATCCGTGGATTATCTCTCACAAGCCAATACCATCGTTGACAGCATACTGACGAAGACTGTGCTGGACAACGACATGATGGCATTGGCGCAGTTGTCGCGCATTGTCGAGTTGCGTTTGCTGACGGCGCGCTTTCAGCCCATCGTTGAAATGCAGAATGGCGACATTCTCGGTTATGAAGGCTTGATACGCGGGCCGTCAGATAGCCCGCTGCATTCGCCGGTCAATCTGTTCCGCGCTGCCAGAGAACACAATCTGACGGTAACAGTGGAGCATTTGTGCCGCCGCATAGTGCTGGAGCAGTTTGCTGCGCAAAAACTACCGGGGAAATTATTTTTGAATGTCAGCCCCGAGTGTCTATTGCAAAAAGATGTGCGCTATGGTGAAACGCTGGATTACATCCACAATCTTGGTATACAGCCTGAGCGCGTGATTATCGAATTGACCGAGTATCAGCCTACGCACGATTATGGCTTGTTGTGCGAAGCGGTTTTCCATTATCGGGCGATGGGATTTGAGATTGCGATTGATGATCTGGGCGAGGGATTTTCCAGTCTGCGATTATGGTCGGAATTAAAGCCGGATTATGTCAAGATCGATATGCATTTTATTCAGGGCATTGATCACGATCCTGTCAAAGCGCAGTTTGTGCGCTCTATTCAGAGCATTGCAGAAAAATCCGGCACGCGTGTCATCGCCGAAGGGATAGAAACACAGGCGGAGCTGATTGCAGTGCGCGACCTTGGTGTCGCTTGTGGTCAGGGCTATCACATTGCGCGACCTCACCCAAGTCCGGCGCGTGCGGTTTCCGCCGAAGTGGCCAAGCTGCTGAGCAGCAATCAGTCAATGCCGCCACGCCGTCAGACAACTTCATTTGAACAAGTCGCAACGGTAGAAAAGATACTCAAGACACCGCCGACCATTTCATCGAAAATGCTGAACAATCAGGTTGACGATATATTTTTGCAGAATCCCAAATTGCAAATGATCGCCGTCGTTGATGACGGTGTGCCGATTGGTATCATCAACCGTTATCACATGATTGATCGCTTTGCGCGCCCTTATCAACGTGAGCTGTATGGCAAAAAACCGTGCGCGGTATTCATGGATTCCCATCCTGTGATGGTGGATAAAAACACCAGCATGCAGGATGTCAGCCACGTGATTGTCGAAGCCAATCCCGATCATTTGGTCAACGGCATCATCATCACCGATCAGGGGCGCTACATCGGCCTGGCAACCGGCCCGGATCTGATGCGCGAAATTACGCAAATGCAGATTAACGCTGCGCGTTATGCCAATCCGCTGACACAATTGCCGGGCAATGTGCCAATCAACGAGCATATCGATCAGCTTCTGCGCAAGAAGGTTCCGTTTAGCGCCTGCTATTGCGACCTCGACCATTTCAAGCCATTTAATGATGTCTACGGTTATCGACGAGGCGACGATATTATCCAGATGACGAGTGAGGTATTAAAAAAGCATTGCGATCCGCAACAGGATTTCGTCGGGCATATTGGTGGCGATGATTTTATTATCCTGTTCCAGAGCGAAGACTGGGAAGCGCGCTGCCAGGCAATATTGCAAAGTTTTTCTGTAGCGATCCACGATTTCTACAGCAATGAAGACCGTGAACGCGGCGGCTATCTGAGCGAAGACCGGCAGGGCAAAAAAGTCTTTTATTCTTTAGTCAGCCTGTCGCTGGGTGTGGTGAAATCTCGCCTCAATAAATATTATTCGCATCATCAGATTTCTATCGCGGCATCGGAAGCGAAAAAACAGGCCAAAAAGATTCATGGCAACAGCTTGTTTGTTGATCGTCGCGCAGACCTTGATACACGCTCACTCTCTTGACGCGGCACATAACGCTGCCCTGGCAAATGTCAGTAAAAAGCCTCACGTCGCAATGCGAATGTGAGGCTTTTTTAATGAAGACTTTTCTGATCAGTGAAGTGAGCAGGCGGCTTGTTGCAGCACGCCTGCACCAAGGATCTTACTTCGCGGCGACTGGCTCCAGCTTTTCCACGCCGCCCATGTACGGACGCAGTGCAGCAGGAATCATCACTGAGCCATCGGCTTGTTGATAGTTTTCCAGCACAGCGACCAGTGTGCGGCCAACAGCCAGACCAGAGCCGTTCAGCGTATGCACCATTTCAGGTTTGCCTTGCGCATTGCGGAAGCGCGCCTGCATGCGACGCGCCTGGAAGGCATCCATATTGGACACGGAAGAAATCTCGCGATAGGTGTTTTGTGCTGGCAACCAGACTTCCAGATCGAAGGTTTTTGTCGCGCCAAAACCCATGTCACCGGTACACAGGCTGACCACGCGATAAGGCAATTCCAGTTTTTTCAAAATTGCTTCGGCATGACCGACCATTTCATCCAGGGCCTCCATAGATTTTTCCGGGTGAACGATTTGCACCATTTCTACTTTATCGAACTGATGCTGACGTATCATGCCGCGCGTATCGCGGCCATAGCTACCGGCTTCAGAACGGAAGCATGGCGTATGTGCCGTCAGCTTGATCGGCAAGGCGTCGGCTGACAGGATTTCGTCGCGCACGGTATTAGTCAGTGGCACTTCGGATGTCGGAATCAGGTACAGAGTTTCGCCCTCACCTTCTTGTCCGCCTTTTTTCACGGCGAACAAGTCTTCTTCGAATTTTGGCAGTTGCCCGGTGCCACGCATGGAATCAGCGTTGACCATGTAAGGCGTATACATCTCGGTATAACCATGCTCTTGCGTTTGCGTATCGAGCATGAACTGCGTCAACGCGCGATGCAGACGCGCCATGCCACCGCGCATGACGGAGAAACGGGAACCAGTCAATTTCACTGCCGTATCAAAATCAAGGCCAAGCGCGGAACCGATATCAACATGATCCTTGATCTCAAAATCAAAGCTGCGTGGTGTGCCGACTTTGCGCACTTCGACGTTGGCTGTTTCATCATTCCCGATCGGGACGGATTCGTGTGGCAGATTGGGGATGGTTTGCAAAAAGGCCGACATCGTTGTCTGCACTTCGCCCAGGCGCACTTCTGAAGCTTTCAACTCATCGCCGATGCCGCCGACTTCGGCCATCACGGCGGAGGCATCTTCGCCTTTGCCCTTGAGCATGCCGATTTGCTTGGACAAGGTATTGCGTTTGCCTTGCAGTTCTTCGGTACGACTCTGGATTTGTTTGCGCTCTGCTTCCAGAGCGTTGAACGTCTCGACATCAAGCTGGAATTTACGGCTGGCCAGACGCGCAGCGACGTTTGCAATGTCTTTGCGCAGGAGTTGAATATCAATCATGGTGGTTGAATGCCAAATAAGAGAATAAGCGAATTGCGTATTGTAGCAAGGGAGCAGGAATTTCCCTATGCCTACGCACATGAACGGCGTGTCACGCCGCCGCATTCGCACACGAGCGCGTTGCGGCACATTTCAAAATATAGGGGAGTATATCAATTCATCAGCCTAATGCGCTCACAAACATTGCGACAATTTACGGAAAATACCTATACTCCACCTCAGTATAAGAAAGCTTCAGGCATTTCTGGAAAAGCCAGGTACGGCGAGAAAGTCGTGTCACACTCACCCAGAATTCAACTTGCCTCATCATCCAGGCTGCGCAGATATGCGAGTTTTTCAGCGATTTTGATTTCCATGCCGCGCGGCACCGGCTTGTACCAGGATTCGCCTTCCAATCCTTCCGGCAAATAGGTTTCGCCAGCGGCGTAGGCGCCCGGCTCATCATGCGCGTAGCGATACAATTTACCGTAACCCAGCTCTTTCATCAGCTTGGTCGGAGCATTGCGCAGATGCTCGGGAACCACGCGTGATTTATCCTTGGCAACCAGTGCGCGCACGGCGTTATAAGCTTTGTACGCAGCATTGGACTTTGCCGCACAGGCCAGATAAATCACCGCTTCAGCCAAGGCCAGCTCACCCTCCGGCGAGCCCAGGCGCTCGTAGGTTTCGGCGGCATCCAGCGTAATGCGCAAAGCGCGCGGGTCAGCCAGGCCGATATCCTCAGATGCCATGCGTATCATGCGGCGTGCCATATAGCGCGGGTCAGCACCGCCGTCCAGCATACGCACCAGCCAGTATAAAGAAGCATCAGGATTCGAACCGCGCACGGATTTATGCAGGGCTGAAATCTGATCATAAAATGCGTCGCCGCCTTTATCGAAGCGACGCAAAGCATCACCCAGACATTCGCCCAGCAGCCCCTGGTCCACGGTCGTCAGATGCTTGGCCGCAGCCGCGTGGGCAACGATATCGAGATTGTTTAATAATTTGCGGCCATCACCATCGGCACTGGCAACCAGGCTGGCCGTCGCCTCCGGCGTCAGCTGCAACCCGTCCAGCTCGCGTTCGCACGCCCGTGTCAGCATCGACTCCAGATCAACGTCCGTTAAGGATTTGAGACATACACCGAAGCGCGCGACAATAAAGCGCTATTGACCTCAAAAGACGGATTCTCTGTCGTCGCACCGATAAAGGTAAACAGACCACTTTCTACATGCGGCAAAAACGCATCTTGCTGCGATTTGTTGAAGACAGGTACAGTACATTGCACCTGTTGTAAATCAATAGGTTGGAGTGCATAAAGGCCTGTTTTTCGCACAAAACACAGCTTTTCATGCACAATTTTATGCGCCATAGAATTTGATTGTGCAAATAGGTGTACTGTTTCCGCTAAGGAAGCGCTGAATAATCCGAGTTTTTCGACTTGACGATTAAGCAGCGCGCCTTTGTCGTTAAGATTTCAGATTCTGCCAAGGTTTTTGTCCCGCCAAGGCCTAATACGCAGCAATTTGCTGCGTTTTTCCATCGCCTTTCAAACTGCAGACGCAACTTGGGTGTGCGCGGCCCCAAGATATCTCCGCGCCAGCACCAGATTGGCCAGACCAAACAAGGACAAAAGCTGGGCATTGTTCTTGGCCAGTCCCCGGTAACGTGTTTTGCGATGCTTGAACAAGCACTTCACGACATGGAAGCAATGCTCAACTTTGGCACGCAAACTGGCCTTCACTTGCTCAAACTTATCCAGCGCAGATCCGGGCGTGCTTGTCTTCATTGCCTTGCGCGCGCTTGGCCGCATGGCTGTACACCAGTCGATTGCCTTGCCCGCGTTCTCTGGCCGTTTAGCCACACCTTGATAACCAGCGTCACCCAGCACGACTTTCTCGCCGCCGTGCAGCAGCGCATGCGCTTGCGTCACGTCGGTTACGTTACCTGCGGTGCCAACCACCGTATGCACCAGCCCCGTGGCCATGTCCACTCCCACGTGCGCTTTCATGCCGAAGTGCCAGTCGTTGCCTTTCTTCGATTGATGCATTTCCGGATCACGTTCCTTGTCGCGGTTCTTGGTCGAGGGCGGCGCTGCTATCAGTGTCGCGTCAACAATCGTACCCTCGCGCATTACCAGCCCTTTGCTGGCAAGGTGGCCATTGATCTCGTCGAAAATCCGGCGTGTCAGATTGTGTTGCTCCAGCAACCGACGAAACTTCAGCAACGTGGTCGCGTCGGGTGCCGATTCGTGCGTCAAATCGACGCCGACAAATCCACGGATCGACTGGCTGTCATAGATGGCGTCTTCAATGCCTTCATCCGAAAGTCCCAGGCATTGCTGGACGATATACATGCGCAACATGCGTTCCAAGCCAACGGGTGGCCGACCTCGGCCTTCACCCTTCGGGTAGTACGGCAAAAGCGCCGCCACTAGTGCCGCCCATGGCGTGATGGCCTCAATCTCGGCCAGGAAACGTTCGCGCCGTGTCAGTCTCTTCTTGCTGGCGAATTCGGCTTCGGCAAAACTGGATTGTTTCATGATCAGCATGAAGAGTTGGGATGTATTATTGTGCCAGATACGTTCGCCGCGTTGGCGGCATATTGATTGAATAAATCAGCGTTTCCCTAACGGTTTCCGTTGAAAATTTTTTAGACTTTTACCCACCCCCACCGCATCCAAACGTATACCGCCATCCATCTGCCAATCCACTGACCACCTAAAAGTGACCACCCAAGTGACCACCAAAAAAATTTAATGTGGCGGCTGACACCACGTGCGCGAATATACCCATGAGTGCAGAAGGCTGGGGAGGAACCGAGAACTTTTACCTCCCCACTCCAAAACCTGCGCGCATAAAAAAACTTCTATAGATACCGGTCTTGATTTTGAAGGTTATAGGGATATACACCACCCTTCCCCTGATGGCATCTCTGATGATAACGACGGCACAACCCCCTTATCGTAAGCCATTGACTAGAGTCTGGTCGGGGTTTGAATTACCCTTACTCTGTTAAAGTGCAGAAGTACCTTGATAGGGGGTATAAGAACTTAGGCGTGGTGCAGCCTCGCAAGGCATTTCCTCTTAAAATCCTCATGAATAAACGTTATACGTGAAACGTAGCACTGGTGCAGCCTGCAAGTCTTTTTAGCCTTGAAACCTATATCTGGTGCAGCCTCATTAAAATTCCAGAAAACAGGGGTGTTATCGAAATGAAGTAGGAATGTACCTTTAAACCAGTGTACCGGTGTACCACGGCATGTAAAAAGGCTGCAAACCCGCATGGGCATTGGGTTTGCGTGGTACACATCTGAGGTGTACCACGTCACTTTTGATGTGTACCGGTGTACCAGAATTATTGCCTTTTCAGCATGACTCTGTGCATTTAAGGCAATGCGGGGTTTCAGTGCAGTTTGATTGGACTGTTCTGGAATGTGAATGCAACACAGCAGCGTTTTTGCAGCGCGAGGGGGTATCCTCCCCCAGCCACCACAGGCCGCGCCGCCGGTTCGCTACGCTGGTCAGGCAATCAGTGAATAGAGTTTATCGCTCGGTATTTTGTAATATCTGGCCTTGGTTCCGGCGAATCGCTCAAGGATGCTGCTCTTGCCTTCCTTGTCTTTCTCAAATACCCCCATTTCTGACATCTTGGCGGCCACCAATCTGGCATCAAAACCTTTACAGACTTCCTCTTTAAACACTTTGGGCAACATGAAGTATTCAATGCTTGCGCCTTCGGCTTCATCTGGATGCACCTTGTCGCCGTATTCCTTGTGCCAGTCTGTATTATTTTTAATCGGGTTTCCTGCCTTGCTGACCATGCGTTTAAAGCCAGCCTGATTAATGGTTTTAGGTGCGTGGTCATCCATCGCTCTGTGCGCCCATGCAAAGCGGGAATCGCCATTGACCTGAATGAAGTCAGGCAGTAGCGCCAGCATACGATCATGCTCAATATCCCCCGCCGTTCCGCGACTCGATAGCCAGTCATTAAAGCAGGTTGTAGCCGCTTCGGTGGCTTCACCATCTGCCCAGCCTGTCACCCCTGCTGCGGTCGCTAATTCACCACCAGCCGCCACCAACGAAAAGAATTCAGACACCCGTTTGACTTGGCCGTGCGCATTGGCC